>NZ_JBEXLL010000199.1:0-1024 GCF_040609955.1 Nocardia sp. NPDC004568 | reverse complement strand
AGTGGGCGTCCGGGAACTCGGTCATGCTCGGGCGAGTCGGCGTGACATGGTCATGATGGTGGCGATATAGACCATGGCCTCGTGGTGGTCGGGCCGGGTTTCGTAGTCGCGGACGCAGCGGCGGTGTTTGCTGATCCAGGCCAGTGTTCGTTCCACAACCCAGCGGCGTGGCAGCACGACGAACCCGGGCTCGGTGCGTTTGACGATCGTTACGGCAATGGTGAGGACCTGGCGCGCCCAGTGCACCAGTCGGCCGGTGTAGCCGGAATCCGCCCAGGTCAAGGTGATGGTGGAGAACCGTTCCCGAAGCTTGGCGAGCAGCGGGACCGCTCCGTCGCGGTCCTGGGTGCTGGCGGCTGTGACCACGACCGCCAGCAGCAGGCCCATGGTATCGGTGGCGATATGGCGCTTGCGGCCGCCGACTTTCTTACCGTTGTCCCATCCGCGCGATGCGGCGGGCACGGTGTCGGCGGCCCGCACCGACTGGGAGTCGATGATCGCTGCTGTCGGGATGGGCGCGCGGCCCGCTCGCACCCGGATCCGGTCGCGTAATATGTCGGTGATCTGTTGCCACACACCGGCTTTGGTCCAGCGGCGGAAGATGTCGTAGACGGTCGTCGGGGGCGGGAAGTCGGTCGGCAGCGCCCGCCAGGCGATGCCGCCACGCACCAGGTAGAAGATCGCATCCAGGACCAGGCGGCGGGGATGTTTCTCACTACGCCCACCCTTGCCGCCGGTGTTGCCCGGTGCGGGTAGCAGCGGTTCCAACAGCGCCCACTGCTCGTCGTTGCACGAGGACGGATACACCGGACACGGCGTCGTCGGCTTTCCGTGGGCCGGGCATGACGAACACAGACAACTCGGCAATACTGGCACACGAACTCCTGGCAGAACATGGTCTCGACAACCGGTGATCTACCAGGAGTTCTTCATGTTCCGGCTATGCCACGCCGGAGGCCGAACATCCACCGGCAACCACACTCGCCGGTCCAGCACCTCCAGGCCTGACAGCGACTCATCCCCC
>NZ_JBEXLL010000198.1:0-1046 GCF_040609955.1 Nocardia sp. NPDC004568 | reverse complement strand
CGCAACCGCTCGACCATCACAACATCCGCCGCCACGAACAACTCGCCCACCGACTCCACATCGTCGGCATCGGCCACAACACCATCCACCCGCCCCACCGCTTCGGCGGTAATCGCCCCCGCAACCGCGGGATCCCCCACCCCACGAAGCACCCGCCCGAAGACCGCACCGACCACCCGATCCGAAACCGTCGCCGTGCGCCTGAACCGGTAGCCGGAGCCGAAGGTATCGATGAGGCGGGGGCCTTCCTCGCCCAGTTTCTTCCGCAGGTTGGATATCTGCAGATGGAGGCGTACTGGGGTTGGCGAGACGTTATGCCAAACTCTGCTCTCGATCTCTTCCCTCGGCAAGTCGCGACCGGCGTCCGTCATGAGGACCATCAAGAGCTTGAACTCGATCGGTCTCAGATCCACTTCGCGATCGCCGACCCACACCCGTCGGGCACCCGGCGACAACCGAACTCCGCTCTGCTCGATCATCTTCGGATCCGCAGCAACATACGCGTCGACGATCGCCCGGTCGGACGGCAGACCGTCGAAACGCCAGCCCACACGTCTAGGGCTCACGATGCAGGTCTTGGCCTTCAGCTTGTGCCGCAGTCCCCACACCGCGGTATGGATTGCGTCCGATTGCACGGTGGGCCGCCACCGTTTCTTGAAATCTTCCAGCGATACGACGTATCCAGGCCACCGCGTCAATATCGACAACACAATGAATTCGGCGTCACTGAGCGGAATCTCTTCCTCGGCGACCTTTACCCGGTTCGTCGACCGATCCAGTTCGAAGCTACCGATCTTTGTGACTGTTCTACGTTGCGAGCGCGGATACTGCGTGGGTAGTGAATGATCCGCCGGCGCGACGCCGCCTTTCCCTCTTATCGGCGTGCGGGCCGTCACTTCTCCAGCTGCGTCGTCCGCCTGGACGCCTTTCGCCGACGTCGGCATGACCGGCTCACCGCGTTCGGCAACGATGAACTCCGCCAACACACGAACAGCAGACAGCTCGAAAGCCTCGCACTCGGCAACAACCGGGTCCCGCCCCACTTC
>NZ_JBEXLL010000197.1:0-1148 GCF_040609955.1 Nocardia sp. NPDC004568 | reverse complement strand
TCGGATCCGTCGTTGTTGATCGCGTTCGCGCGGCAGCGGGCGTTGTCGGTGGATGCGCGGTGTAAGGCGTTCGCGGCGGCGGCGGATGGGACGGGTTTCTCCGAGGGTCTCGGGATGCTGGTGCTGGAGCGGCTTTCCGACGCACGGCGACTCGGGCACACGGTCCTGGCGGTGGTGCGCGGCACCGCGGTGAACCAGGACGGCGCGAGCAAGGGACTCACGGCGCCCAACGGGCCCTCGCAGGAACGGGTCATCCGGGCCGCGTTGGCGAACGCCGGACTCGAACCGGCCGATATCGACGCGGTGGAGGCGCACGGTACGGGCACGATGCTGGGTGATCCGATCGAGGCGCGGGCGTTGATCAATGTCTACGGCGCGCGGGGGGAGAGTGGTCCGTTCCGGTTGGGTTCGTTGAAGTCGAATATCGGTCATACCTCCGCGGCGGCGGGTGTGGGTGGTGTGATCAAGATGGTGCAGGCCATGCGGCACGAAACCCTGCCGCGCACCCTGCACGTCGACGCGCCCACACCCCACGTGGAGTGGGATCCGGCCACCGTGCGGTTGCTGACCGAGGCGGAGCCGTGGCCGGCGGGGGAGCGGGTACGCCGGGCCGGCGTCTCCTCCTTCGGGGTGAGCGGCACGAACACGCACGTGATCCTCGAGGAACCGCCGGCCGAATCGGCCGCGGATCCGGCGCCGGAGGGCACCGGCGAACCGGTCGTGGCGGACTCGGCCGACGCCTCGGACGCGCCGGTGGCCGAGCCCACCGAGCCCACGATCACCTCGGAGGTGGTGCCGTGGGTGGTCTCGGCGAAATCCGAACCGGGACTGCGGGCACAGGCCCGCGCACTCCGGGACCACGTGCTCGCCGCCGACGCCGTCGACCCGTGGGACGTCGCCTACTCGCTGACCACCTCCCGCGCCCTGCTGGACCACCGCGGTGTGGTGACGGGCCGGGACCGCGCGGAGTTGCTGACCGGTCTGGCCGCCCTGGCCGAGGGGGAGACCTCCGCTGCCGCCGGTGTGGTCGCCGGAGCGGCCGGTAGCGGGCGCACGGCGTTCCTGTTCACGGGTCAGGGTGCGCAGCGGGCCGGGATGGGCCGGGAGCTGTACGCGGTGTTCCCGGTGTTCGCGGCGGCGTTGGACGA
>NZ_JBEXLL010000196.1:0-1180 GCF_040609955.1 Nocardia sp. NPDC004568 | reverse complement strand
GGTCACTACCTCGTCACCCACGCTGGGATTGTCAAACACGCTGCGGGGCAGCGCAAGCTGTCACCAAAACTCATTCTGAACTGATCTCTAAGTGCAACCAGCTGCGCAGATGGGTGTCTGTCGGGGCGGGCAACACGATCGTTGTGCCGGGTTTGGTGACCGAGACGTAGAGCCGGAAGAGCGCGGCGTGGGTGCTGGTATCGAGCACGATGTCGGGCTGTACAAGGAACGACCACCGGATCGAGCGCGTGAGCAGTGCGATCGGTCCGATCGGCGTGCCGTCCTGCTGAAGACGGCGACGTACCCGGGCGCCGAGTTCGGCCGGCATGGTGACCGAGGTGAGCCTGCTACTGGCCGTCATAATGATCTGGCCGAGTCTCGGTTTCACGATCGCTGGAATCCCGCACTCGCCGCAATAGTGGGCGCAACGCGACCGGAGGGTGTCGCCGCGGAGTGCCGGGAATGAGTGTGTGTCGCGGCTGGTGGTCGGCGGATCATGCTGGTCGGTCACGGCTGGACCTTCTCCCTGCCAGTTGGTTTGGGCAGCCCCGGCGACGGGGACTATGCCGAATGCGCGAAATCCAGTGCCGTCGAGGGGACGCGGCTGTCCGGCTTCGGGATTCGGCTGTCGACCCGTCGCCGGGTGCTGCTATGACAAGGCTCACGCGTGGGCCCCTGTCGTAGCAATGTCCGCGCCATGACTTTTCCCGGACTTTTCCCGGACATTGCCCATCTTCTGCCGTTGAACGTCCCTGTCGGAGATAGCGTGGAATCAACCGCAGGCGAGGTGGAAAATGGAGAACGCGGCACCGAGGACCGTGCTCGAACAACTTATTCGCACCAGCGATAAGAGCGTGCCGGAGTGGTGCACGCACTACAACGAGATCGCAGTCGAGCTGAAAGAGAACGCCACACTGTCGGAACGGCAGCTGCGCCGCTGGATGGCCGGAGGTGTACCGTACCCGCGTTCGTCGTCACAACGTGTCGCCGGCCGGGTCTGGAAACTGCCGTTCCGGGTCCTCGTCTCTCCACCGGAATCCGTGGATACGCTGGAACCGGTCGCCTCTACACGGGAGATCTTGAACCAGGAGTCTCAATGAAGTTGTCAAGCCGTGAGCGCGACCGGCGGAGCGGGGGTGAATACCCGATCGTCGCGAAGCAACGCCCACAACACCGAGAC
>NZ_JBEXLL010000195.1:0-1188 GCF_040609955.1 Nocardia sp. NPDC004568 | reverse complement strand
CCCCTTATATTCCACCACCTTTCAAAAATTTTACCCAACCACCCCTCTTTCCTTTTTTTGTAAACTTAATTGGGGGCGCCCCCATCCGAACGGATGGCAGCGCCTCTTCGTACGCGCTGGATGGCGACGCGCTCAGGGCGCGCCGGGCGGGGTCACAGGTACTGACCGCACACCGGCCACGCGCCGGGGCCCTGAGTGGCGAGAACGTTCTCGGCCACGCGGATCTGCTCCTCACGGCTGGCGTGCGCGGCGCTGCCGCTGCCGCCGTTGGCCTCCCAGGTGCTCTGGGTGAACTGCAGGCCGCCGTAGAAGCCGTTGCCGGTGTTGGTGGACCAGTTGCCGCTGCTCTCGCACTCGGCGACGGCGTCCCAGTTGCCCGAGGAGGCCGAGGCGGTGGCGGTGGAAAGACCGAACGGTACGGCAACGAGGGCCCCGGCGATAGCGGTCATGCCGAGAACGCGGGTGCTGAACTTTCGGGTCTTGGACATATGCGAATCCCTCCCTGTGCCCACCGGCAGCGCGGTCGAAGCTTGCGTGCCCCTGTCCCCAGGTGATGTGTCGGGGTTTGATCCGAACCGTGGGACAGGGTTGCCGGTGTTCTCCGGTTCGGTCGGCCCGTCCCGGTTGGTCGGGGCCTGGCAACGACGGTAACGAAGAAATCTCGTCAGATCACGTATCGATAACTATCAATACGTCGATTGGTGCAAACCGGGAATATATGGAAAAGTCCAGGTCATCAAAGGATTTCTCCGGTACCCATGGTGGTTCGCAAAGACGCGTAAATGTGACGGGGATCACCGATAATGGGTAATTCGTGTCACGCGTATAGCGATCGGGACAACGGGCAATCGCGCCGTTAACGTTTCGATGCCTTGTCGCCGGGCTGTCGCCACGGCGGTCGGCGCACCCGGGCGCCGGTGGTTGCCGAGGGACTGCCGCGCGTGGCCCGCGGTCACCGGTCCGGCCGGCTGGTTCGCCGGTCGATATGCGCTTTGAACTGGCGATTTGGCAGTCTTCGGAAGCCGTGTGTAATGTTGTGTTCACCCAACGCGGGGTGGAGCAGCTCGGTAGCTCGCTGGGCTCATAACCCAGAGGTCGCAGGTTCAAATCCTGTCCCCGCTACTACCGGAGAAGGCCCCGGAACTACGGTTCCGGGCCGTGAGCAAGTCTGTGTGGGAGGCCCGGAGA
>NZ_JBEXLL010000194.1:0-1194 GCF_040609955.1 Nocardia sp. NPDC004568 | reverse complement strand
CTAGTGCCTCGTCCAGATAGGTTGCGGTTGTAATCCGAGTGTCGGTTTGATCGTCTGGTCGCCGACGGCGATGCTGCCGGTGGAGGTGTTGTCATTGGCCCGGAAACCAGAAGTGTTCGTGCGGGAGGTGTCCCCGGAGGAGGGACGCAGATTGCAGAAGATCACCAAAACGAGCCGGCAGCCGATCAGGACCCGTCGCGCGATCGTGGTGATGGCCTCAGCGCAGCATCAACCGGTCCCGGCGATAGCACGGTTGATGCAGGTCTCGCAAGCCTATGTGCGGCAAGTGATCCACGACTTCAACGAACGGGGGTTCGAAGCATTGGACCCAAAATGGAGCGGGGGCAGGCCGCCGAAGGTGGATCGGGCGACGCGTGAACGCATCGCCTGCATCGCCCGGTGCTGCCCCCGTGACCTCGGCCACCCGTTCTCGACCTGGAGCCTGTCGAAACTACGAGACATGCTGGCCACCAGCAAGATCGCTGATATCAGCCGCGAAACACTCCGCACGATCCTGCGCGAGCAGGGCGTGTCGTGGCAAGCCACCAAAACCTGGAAAGCAGGCACCGACCCCGACTTCACCACGAAGATGAACCGCATCCTCGATCTCTACGACCACCCGCCCGCCGACGGGCGAGTGCTTTGCGTCGACGAGTTCGGGCCGTTGAACCTGCAACCCCGACCAGGACGCGGCTGGTTCCCGACCCGCAAACCGAAGCGGCTGCGGGCGACCTACCACCGTGACCACGGCGTGCGGCACCTACTCGGTGCGTTGGACCTGGCCACCGGCCGTATTCACTACCGGATCCGGGACCGCAAACGGTGGATCGAGTTCCTGGCATTCCTCAAGACCCTGCGGGCTCGTTGGCCCGGCGAGAAGCTCTACTTCATCGCCGACAACTTCTCTCCGCACAAACGGGCCGAGGTTCGGGACTGGGCCGCAGCGAACAATGTGGAGTTGGTGTTCTTGCCGACGTATTCGTCCTGGCTGAACTGGATCGAATCGGAGTTCGCCGCGTTGCGGTACTTCGCTTTGAACGGCACCGACCACCGCAGCCACGACGAGCAAGACACGGCGATCGGCGCCTACATCCGCTGGCACAACCAGCACGCCCGCCCCAAGACAGAGTTCGCAGTCAACTCCACAATCCGGCGCCCGGATTACCTACCCAACGTTGCTTGACGAGGCACTAG
>NZ_JBEXLL010000193.1:0-1207 GCF_040609955.1 Nocardia sp. NPDC004568 | reverse complement strand
TTCTGATGCACCAGAATGGGTGCAGAAGGAGACGATCACACCATGTCACGACGTCGGCACACGCCCGAGCAGATCATCCGCAAGCTCCGCGAGGGTGAGCGGCTACTCGGTGAGAATTTCACGATCGAGGACGTGTGCAAGCACCTGGAGATTTCCGATGCGACCTGGCATCGCTGGCAGGACCAGTACGGCGGGATGAAATCCGAGGACGCCAAGAGGCTCAAGGAGCTCGAGCGTGAGAACGCCCGGTTGAAGCGGATGGTCGCTGATCAGGCCCTCGATATCGACATGCTCAAGGAGTTGAACCGGGGAAACTACTGAGCCCGGAGCGGCGCCGCAGGGCCGTGCAGGTGCTGCGGGACCGGTTCGGGGTCTCCGAACGCCGAGCATGCCGGGTCGCCGGCCAACCCCGCTCGACCCAACGTCGCCGTTCACCGAGCCCGGTGGAGACCGAGCGGGTACTCACCGATCGGCTTCGCGAGATTTCGCGGGCGCATCCGCGGTGGGGGTGGCGCAAAGCGCACGCGTTGTGCCGGGCCGAGGGTTTGGTGGTCAACCGTAAACGCACCCGCCGGTTGTGGCGTGAGCACGGGTTGAAACGGCCCGCGCGCACGCGCAAGAAGCGCCGGATCGGCGCCGGCCGGCATCAGCGGTTGCGGGCATCGCGTCCGGATCAGATGTGGGCATTGGATTTCCAGGTCGACGTCACCGTCGATGGACGCCAGATCCGGTTTCTCAACGTGGTGGACGAGTTCACTCGCGAAGCCCTGGCAGTGACCGCATTCCGGTCGTGCACCGCTGACCGGCTCATCGGCGTACTCGACCAGATCATGGCGGCGACCGGCCGAAAGCCGGAGCATATCCGGATGGACAACGGTACCGAGATGACCGCGCACGCCATGCGCGATTGGTGTCGGTTCACCGGCGTCGATGCGGCGTTCATCGACCCGGCATCACCCTGGCAGAACGGGATCTGTGAATCGTTCAACGGCCGATTCCGGGACGAATTCCTGGCCTGTGAGCAGTTCTGCTCGCTGACCGAAGCTCGAGTGCTTGCCGAGGACTGGCGCATCGAGTACAACACTTATCGGCCGCACGGATCGCTGAACTTTCTCACTCCTGAAGCGTTCCGGCAGCAATGGACACCGACCGAGTTCAACCAACCGCAACTCGCATGATCGGTGGATCCGCCACCGGGGCCCAGTCA
>NZ_JBEXLL010000192.1:0-1214 GCF_040609955.1 Nocardia sp. NPDC004568 | reverse complement strand
CAACCACCACCGAAGACATTCCGCGCTGGGCTACCAAACCCCGGCCGGATACGCTGCCACCTGTATCCACCGATAACCGACTCTCACTCCCGGTGCACCACATCACGGGGACCCGTCACCGGATCTGGTCGATAATCGTACGGACTCTCGCCCCGAGTAACACCACTGCCGCCCCGAAGCGATAACACCACAGATCCCGAGTGAGAGGCGATACATGAACAAGCTCAGCGCGGCCGCAACGGTCGCAATCGTAGGTGTCCTTGTCATCTGCAGCACCGGCGCTGCCGGTGCCAGTCCCCCGTCGGCGAACCCCTGGCCGGCATGGCTCGACCCGATCATCTTGTTCATCGGACAGCTGCTCGGCCTGCCGGGGTATATGCCCGGACACTGAGGATCAGGCAATTCGATTCGTCACCTGCACAGTAGCGGACGCACGCCGAATTCTCTCCGCACCTTCATCATAGAACGCCCTCGACTCCACGGAGTCGAGGGCGTTCGGCATCCATACTTCGACGCGTATATGACAGGACCCCGGTGATCGTCCACAGGCTGTGAGAGCCAGTCATTGATGTGCGCAGATGGCAGCGTATCCGGCCGGGGTGCGATATCCCAGGGCCGAATGCCGCCGCCGCTGGTTGTAGTCGGTTTTCCAGTCGGTGATCACGACCCGGGCCCGGGTCAGCGACCAGAAGCTGTTGATGTTGAGACATTCGTCGCGAAGACGTCCGTTGAACGACTCGATATAGCCGTTGCGCCAGGGCTGACCAGCTGGAATGAACGCCAACCCGACCCGTTCACCCGCCCAATCGGCCATCACCGAGCACGCCGGCTCCGGCCCGTTGTCACAGCGCAGCACCGCCGGACAACCTCGTTCGGCCGCGATGCGGTCGAGCTCATCGATCACCCTGCCGGCGGTGACCGAGCGCTCCACCAGCCCGCCCAGGCATAAACGGGTGTGCTCGTCGTCGATCGACACGATCTTCACCGGTCGGCCGTCGTCGGTGGCGTCGAACTGGAAATCGGTCGCCCATACCCGATTCGGTGCGTCCGCGGTCACCTCGGTGACAGTGGAGGTGCCGAGGCGTTTGCGGCGCCGCCGCACCGGCACCCGCAGCCCCTTGACTGGGCCCCGATGGCGGATCCACCGATCATGCGAGTTGCGGTTGGTTGAACTCGGTCGGTGTCCATCGCTGCCGGAACGCTTCGGGAGTGAG
>NZ_JBEXLL010000191.1:0-1318 GCF_040609955.1 Nocardia sp. NPDC004568 | reverse complement strand
TGGTCGATAAATTGACCTGCGCCGATGAGGCGGGGCAGACGCCGCGGACCCTGGTGGTGCTGGATAATTGTGAGCACGTACTGGCTTCGGCGGCCCGGGTCGGGGCCGACTTGTTGGATGTGGCGCCGGGGCTGACCATCCTCGCGACCAGTCGTGAGCCCCTCGCCTGGGTGGACGAGTACCTGTTCACGGTTCCCCCGCTGACGCAACGGCATGCCCTGGCCTTGTTCCGAGCGCGTGCCGAACTCGCCGGCCGCCCCCTCGCCGACTCCGACCAGATCGCGATGGGCGATTCGATATGCCGCCATGTGCACAACCACCCGCTGTTCATCCGTCTCGCGGCCGCGCGACTGGGGCAGCAACCTCTGGCAAGGATCTTAGGAGAGCTCAGCGGCGATTCAACCGATAAACGCATGCACTGGTCGCACGGTCCCCGAGTCGGTGCGGAGGCGCGCCATCGCGGGGTCGGCGACGTCATCGCCTGGTCCTATGAACTGTGTACCGCCAAAGAGCAACTGCTTTTGGACCGCCTGTCGGTATTCGCCGCCGGTTACGACACCAACCCCGCCGACGACACCGCCGGGTCCGTCCTGGATGTGGGAGCCGATCTGGAAGCCATCGAGGTCGTGTGCAGCGACGACGAAAAGGCTTCGGACGAGGAGCCCGCACACGACGGTCAGCGGCGCGTCGGATTGGCGCGGGAGGAGATCGCGGATCTGCTCGAGCGTCTGGTGGACCAATCGCTGATCATCGCTCACATCACCCCCACGACGGTGCGGTACTCGCTGTTGGAAAGTATCCGGCTGTTCGCCCGGCAACAACTGCACTCGCGCTCCACCAGCGATACAGACGAAGCAGTGCGTATGGCCGGACGGCACCGCGAATACTATCGGAACAAGATCGCGCAGGAGCACGGCGATTGGTTCTGCCCCGTGGAGTACGACCTGATGGAGTGGGGTCGCGCGGCGTTGGACAACATCTTGGTCGCGATCGAGACGAGTCTCACGACACCGGGCCAGGCCGCGCTCGGCCTGGAGCTCTCGATGAGCCTGATCACGCTGCGGGGATTCATGTTCCTGGGCTCGATGTGGGAGATGCGTCAACGGACCGCACGGGCCCTGTCGGCGACCCGCTCGCTGGATCCACAGCCCGTCGAGCTCCAGATGACGGCCACGGCGCTCATCGGGTGGGCGGCATTGATCCAAGGCGAGCACGAGGACGCCGAAGAAATGCTCGAGGCGTGTATCGACATCTGTATCGACGATCCGAACACCAGGCGAACCTGGCGGCACACCGTGGATGCCTCCGACCTCCCCGC
>NZ_JBEXLL010000190.1:0-1389 GCF_040609955.1 Nocardia sp. NPDC004568 | reverse complement strand
AGGAGTCTCAATGAAGTTGTCAAGCCGTGAGCGCGACCGGCGGAGCGGGGGTGAATACCCGATCGTCGCGAAGCAACGCCCACAACACCGAGACCCGCCGCCGAGCCAACGCGATCACCGCCTGCACGTGTTTGCAGCCCTGGCCACGTTTCTTCAGGTAGAAGTCGCGGTTCGGCCCGTTACCGATGATGCTGGTTTGCGCCGACAGGTAGAACACCCGACGCAACCTGCGGCTATAGCGTTTCGGTCGGTGCAGGTTCCCGGTCCGGCGGCCCGAGTCGCGTGGGACCGGCACCAATCCCGCTGCCGAGGCCAGATGCCCGGCATCGGTGTAGGAGGCCAGATCGCCGGCGGCGACGACCAGTTCTGCGCCCAGGATCGGACCTATGCCGGGCATCGACTCGATGACCTCGGCTTGCGGGTGCGTGCGGAAGGTGTCGCGGATCTGGGTTTCGAGGCGTTTGATCCGGTCGTCGAGGTCCAGGATCGCTCGCGCGAGCTCGGCCACGATCTGGGCGGCGACGGCCTCACCAGGCAGGGTGGTCTGCTGGGCGTCGGCGGCCGCGATTGCGGTGGCGGCGACCGTTTCCGCCGACCGGACCTGGCGTTTGGTCAGCCACGCCGTCAACCGGGTGTGTCCGCGGCGGCGGATCGCGGCCGGGGTTTGATACCCGGTCAGCAGGATCAACGCTCCCTTGTGGGCGCTGTAGTCGAACGCCCGTTCCAGCGCGGGGAACACCCCGGTCAACACGTCACGCAGGCGGTTGATCATGCGGACCCGGTCCGCGACCAGATCGGTGCGGTGCGCGGTCAACAACGCCAGATCCGCAGCCAGCTGCGCGGGCACGTCGATCGTCGCGAAATCGTTTCTGTGTCTGGAGGTTTCGGCGATGACGTAGGCGTCTTTGGCGTCGGTCTTGCCCTCGCCCCGGTAGGCGCCGGCCATCCGGTTGACAGTGCGTCCGGGCACATACACCGCCGAAATACCGTGCGCGGCAAGCAAAGCCAGCAACAACGCCGACGAGGTGCCGGAAATGTCGACGGCGAAAGAAACTTCCTCGGCCAAAGCAAGGATCTCGCCCAACGCGGCCAGGATCGCCGCCTCGTCGTTGTCGATCTTCTTCGACCACAATGTGGCTCCGGTGTCATCGACGACCGCCGCCCAGTGATGGCCTTTACCAGCGTCGACACCTGCCCAGGCCCTGGCCCGAGTAACGGTCACTCCGCCCTCCTCGCGTGTTACGGCACATGTTCGGTCCGCGGAGCACCCCGCTGTCGTCTCCGTAATCAGCGACCACGTACCGCGCGCATATCTCAATCAGCAGCCAGGGCACCCCGGAGGGTCGGACGGCCACTCCTGAGAAGCCACAACAGGCAAGAAACCATAAG
>NZ_JBEXLL010000189.1:0-1400 GCF_040609955.1 Nocardia sp. NPDC004568 | reverse complement strand
CTAAGGACCCGTCGGCCCCGGTTCCGGTCGGCGTGGTGGGCCTGCTCACCGCACCAGCCGGGCTCGGGTGTGACTCGGTAGTTTCCCGACCCCTGCCCGGGTGTCCTTACTCGGGACCTGTCGACTCGGCTCGGCGGGTGCGGTGGGCCCACATTGCTCAGCCCACTCCGATGGTTCTGCGCAGCGTGGGTCGTGACCTGATAGGAGCCTGCCGCGCTTGCGCCGTCCCGTGACTGGCCTGTCCGTCCCACACCACCGGACCCCGGTGGCGAGCAGCAGAACCTGACCACACCGAAAGGCAGCACCTGCTCGATGAACAGTCCCGCCGATCACTCACCGGTTGTCTACGCCGGCGTCGACACTCACGCCGAGACCCATCACGTCGCGGTCGTCAACGAGCACGGCAAGAAGATCGACGACTGCGGATTCCCCACCACCGCTGCCGGTTACTCGGCGATTGATCAGTGGATCACCTCGTTCGGGACGGTTGCGCAGATCGGGATCGAAGGCACCGGATCCTACGGAGCTGGGCTGGCCCGCCACCTGCACGCACGCGGCCATCAAGTCGCGGAAGTTCCGCGCCCGAACCGGCGGTTGCGCCGCGCGCAGGGCAAAACCGACACCATCGACGCCTACGCCGCCGCACGCCGACTCCTCGACGGCTCCGGGGTGACCGCGCCGAAGCTGCGCCACGGCGCCGTCGAAGCCGTCCGCGCGCTGCGCGTCGCACGCCACAACGCGGTCAAGGCCACCACCGCCGCGACGAACGCACTACGCGGACTGATCACCACCAGCCCGGAAGCACTGCGCAGCCAGTTGCGCAGCCTGTCGCGCGCGAAACTGATATCCACTTGCGCTGCGTTCCGACCCGACCCGGCCCGCTGCACCGACCCGCTCCAGGCCACCAAGCTCGCGTTGCGGTCACTGGCCACCCAGGTGCACGAACTGCAAACCCACGCCGACCAGCTCAAAAAGCACCTACTGCAACTACTCGAGCAGGTCGCCCCGAATACCGTCGACGTATTCGCGCTCGGTCCGGATACCGCTGCAGCGCTAGTGATCTCGATCGGAGACAACCCCGACCGGCTCACCAGCGAAGCCACTTTCGCCCGCCTCTGCGGCGTCGCCCCGATCCCCGCCTCCTCCGGCAAGACCGTCCGCCACCGACTACACCGCGGCGGTGACCGGCAAGCCAACCAGGCACTGCACGTCGCGGTCATCGTGCGCATGCGCTACGACCAGCGGACCAAAGACTACGTCGCCCGCCGCACCTCCGACGGCAAAACCAAACCCGAGATCATCCGCTGCCTCAAGCGATACCTCGCCCGCGAAGTGTTCCAAGCTCTGCGCGCCGACCTCCGCCCACCACCACCGGCGACTTGACATCTATAGGAGCGTCC
>NZ_JBEXLL010000188.1:0-1460 GCF_040609955.1 Nocardia sp. NPDC004568 | reverse complement strand
TAGGAGTTTCAATGATCGTGTCAAGCCGCCACGCTGATCGGGGTTGGTGCCTCGATGGTGAAGGTGCGGTTGTCACGAACGAGCGCCCAGATGACGTCGATCAGGCGGCGTGCCAGCGCGATGAGTGCCTGGGTGTGCACCTTTCCCTCGGCTCGTTTCTTCTGGTAGAAGGCGCGGGAGGGGCCGTCGGTGCGGCGGATGCTCGACAGCGCGGCCATGTAGAACACCTTGCGCATGCCTCGGTGGTATCGCTTGGGGCGGTGCAGGTTGCCCTTGATCTTCCCGGAATCGCGGGGCACCGGGGCCAGGCCGGCGTAGGCGGCCAGTCGGGCCGCGCTGCCGAATACGGTGATCAGGTCGCCGCCGGCGTCGGCGAGCAGTTGTGCGCCCAGGATCGGGCCGAACCCGTTCACGCTGGTGATGGCCGCGGCGTGGGGGTGGTGCCCGAAGCGTTCGGTGAGCTGTTTGTCGAGGTTTTTGATCTCGCGGTCGAGATCGAGCAGTTGATGTGCCAGCCGGGCGATCAGTGGCGCGGTGACTGCCTCACCGGGCAAGGCGATGGTCTGTTCTGCGGCGGCGGTCAGGGCCTTGTCGGTCATGGCGGTGATGCCTGTGGTCCAGGCACCGTGCTCGAGCAGATGGGTTCGCACGCCGTCGTGCCCGGCGGCCCGCAGGCCGGCGGGGGTTTGGAAGCCGGTGAGCAGGATCAACGCCGAGCGGGTGGAGTAGTCGAAGGCGCGTTCGAGTGCGGGGAAGATCGAGGTCAGCAGCTCGCGCAGCTGGTTGATGCCACGCACCCAGTCGGTCATGAGGTTCTCGCGGCGCGCGATGAGTACCTTCAGATCGGTCACGATCTGGTCGGGGCTGGTAATCGGTGTCAGATCGCTACGCAGGCGGGCGGTTTCGGCGATCGTGCGAGCGTCTTTGGCGTCGGTTTTGCCTTCACCGGCGAACGCTCCGGTCATCCGGTTGACCAGCCGGCCGGGCACATAGACGACCGGATCTCCGGTGGTTGTCAGCAACGCCAGCAACAATCCTGCTGCCCCGGAGGTCATGTCCACCGCCCAGGCCACCTCGACGGCGTTGGCCCGGACCCGGGTGATCAATGCCTCGATCGCGGACTGGCCGTTGACCACCTTGCCGGAGAACACGACCTTGCCCGCCTGATCCACCACACAGGCGTGGTGGGTGGCTTTGCCGACATCGATTCCGACCCAGACCTTTTCGCGGACCTTCATCCGGCCCGACCTCCCGCTCTCGTAACGAAACCCCGCGGACGACCCTGCCTGCATCTCCATAAACAGCGACGTAACGCACAGATTTCAATCAGCGGCCAAGGCGTCCAGAACAGTGGGGCGGCCACTCCTAACGAACCACCCAACGGCAAGACGCGATCAGCCACACCCCACCGCCCTGGGCATCCAGAACCTCTTGTCCTGAACACCTACAACCTTATGGAG
>NZ_JBEXLL010000187.1:0-1510 GCF_040609955.1 Nocardia sp. NPDC004568 | reverse complement strand
CGCTGGGCTACCAAACCCCGGCCGGATACGCTGCCACCTGTATCCACCGATAACCGACTCTCACTCCCGGTGGACCACATCACGGGGACCCGTCACACCCACCGGGCTCCAGTCAAAACGGGTCAGCGTGGTCTCCAGTAGGTTTCGGGGGCCAGATAGGCGGCAAGCTCCAGCACGACTTCGTTTGATGGTGTGCCGTCGCCGCTTTTGATGTGAGGTGCGGGACAGCGGGCCGGTATTTCCAGTCCGCGAGGCTGGAGGGGAGTGGTCAGATCCTCGTGTGGTTGCAGCCCCAGCGCCCTGTGTGCTTCGGTGTTGAGCACATCCATGTCAGGTTCCGGCAATGCGTGTTCGCGTTCGAACTTGCCGACCAACCGTTGGAAGCCGACCCTGGTGAGTAGTGCTCGTTCTGCTAGAGCCGGAATCGAACGCCGGAACATATCCTGCTTCAACTCCGGCGATAGCGACGGCGCTGCGAAGTGGAACTTGCTGACATCCAAGGCAGCAATGTCCACTTGTGTATTGACCCGAAGTTGCAGGTCTTCAAGCCCCGTCCCGGTAACTTCAGCTATGAACTCGTTGTAGTCTAGATTCGTACCCCCGCCTTTCTCCATCCCGTGCTTGAAACCGTCATACCACTGTCTCATTACCTCGTCGTCCAGATCTCGGGAGCGGCGATACTCCTTGTAGAATTCCTCGTACTTGCCCCCGGCCTGACATTCACGCCAGAAATCGTCGATGGGCCTGCGGAGGACTCTCGACATCGCCGAATAGAACTCGACGCTCGGTCCGAACGATGTGAAACCGCGGTAGACGCGGCCGGATTCAGGCGGTATCAGCACGGTGAGCGGCTCCCTGCGTTCGGCGTGTGTGCGGACTGTGTCGAGTGCCTGACGCAGTGGTTTGTCGGTGACGAATCCGGAGGTCACGCCGTGCCATGCACGGATGGCCTCGTAGCGGGCGATCTTCGGGGCGTCGGGATTGGGCCGGGTCGAGATGTATCCCTTGTAGACGGCTTCTTTGAAGCGGTTTCCGATGTCGTGCGCAGCGTTTGGATTCTCCTGGAGACGACGGTGGGCCGTGGCGGCGTGCCTCGCCCGAAGTTCGATAAATGATTCTCGCCTCGTACCGACCTCCAGCGTCTGCGGAGGTCGATCGACGGTGCTGTCCTCATCGCGGTTCGGGTGATACCGGCCACGGCGGTCGACGATGAGTCCGCTTCCCTGATCGGCGCCAGCGAGGATGTTGGCCGAACTGCGGGCACGGTCCGCCCCGAAACGCCTGTGTCCTTCGGCGGCAGCTGCAGCCGCTCGTGTCAGCTTGTCGCGCAATTCATCAGTTGTGACCAAGAGGGCTCGTAGCAGGCGCGATCCTTGCAGAGGCTCCCACGCTCCTTCCGTCCAGGACCGAATGTCTGAGGTTCACCCCGAATGGTGGACAGGGGATCAAGCAGCCGTAGCAGCTGCCGATAGTGATTGTTCATAAGCGATCGGGCTGATCATCCCGATCG
>NZ_JBEXLL010000186.1:0-1553 GCF_040609955.1 Nocardia sp. NPDC004568 | reverse complement strand
TCACTCCCGAAGCGTTCCGGCAGCGATGGACACCGACCGAGTTCAACCAACCGCAACTCGCATGATCGGTGGATCCGCCATCGGGGCCCAGTCACTACCTCTCGGGCAGCGACCGTCACACTGCCCACCACATCGAGGCGGTCGAAAAACCTCTGCTTCAACCCATCAGACACTCGAAATGCCACGGTCCTCGCAACTCCTACAACTCGTAGGTGTTGCGAGGACCGCCAGAACCCGCGGAATCGCCAAGGGCCTCGCTGGATACGGAAAAAGCCCCACCGTTGTGGTTGGGGCTTCCGCGGGCACAGGTATTGCCCGTTGGCCAGAAACTCTACCTGCGGAGGCCGAGCGCAGCAAACCTTCCCTGATCAGCAGGCTATCCCCAGAGTCCGTCCGGGATCACTCGCCGACTGCGGGCCGAATTCGTAACAAGGGCCGGGTGTAGGCAACCATCATTACTGCGGTAAAAACGATGAACGCCAGGGGAAACACCGATTCGGCATTCCATACGGGCGCAGCCCCGTGTACGGCCGGCCCACGCTGGGCCCGACCCGGGCGTCTGACTACGGACCGGTAGACCCTTGTGCAGAAACCGATCGATTAATGAACAGCATAGTTCCGGACGACACGGCAGCTGCGGTGCGCCTCTGCCCCAGAACGTGCCCGGCTACGCAAGGCGAGCCATCTGGAACTCGACAGTGACATGACCGGCCGCGAAGTCCACGACCCCCATCCAATGTGGGCCCGCGAACTCGCCGGACACTCCCTTGCCATCGATAGGGACACGGGTGGTCGTCGTCCACGACCACCCCCACATACGGGCCGCCTCTACCTCAACGAAGTCGGGTCCCACCGACTTCAACCGCACCTCGGTCCCCCGCACCATAGCGGTCGGGCGGTCCACCTCGCGGCTGAACCACACCGTGCACGGGCCGTCGAGACCAGCGCATGAGACGTGCGCCCCCGCGCCGTCACGGTTGGTGGTGTCCTGAACCAACCGCAAGCAACACAACGCAATATACGCCCCGCCAAGCAACACCACGGGTGCGCACCCCGATTTCATCGCCCCATTATAAGTTATAAATTCCACACGCACCGACAGCCCGACCGAAGAGCTGGAACCATCCGGGGCAGAAGATTCTGCGCGAGACCCGATCGCCGCATCAGATCGCTGGCCACGAACGCGGTCATCGCTTGGACGACAGAATATTTCGGTCTGGCAGTGGAGCAGATGCGACGTGAGGGCCGCCGGGTCGACGACGAGGTATTGGCTCACGTGTCTCCGGCACACAGCGAGAACGTGAACTTCTTCGGCGCGATCGAGGTCGACATCGACGCCGAGCTGGCCCAGCTCGGGCCTACCGGGTACCGGCCACTGCGCGTCCGCGACACCCTGTTCTGATCGGGGGTGCTCGACCTCGATCCGCCGGCACGGTGCCGGACCGCCCCCGGCTGACCCCCGAACCCCGGGTGTTCCCTGGATGCCCCTGTCACCTGAGTGGGGATTCGGTGCCTATGCGCGGCAGCCCAGCCATCTGCGTGGCGTTGAACGG
>NZ_JBEXLL010000185.1:0-1643 GCF_040609955.1 Nocardia sp. NPDC004568 | reverse complement strand
CGCTCGATCACCGCCGAACGGCTGGTGGCCGAGCTAGAGAAGGTATTCACTGCCAGAGGGGCGCCGAGGGTGCTGCGGATGGACAACGGGCCGGACCTGATCTCGGCCGCTCTGCAACAGTTCTGCGGTGGCCGGGTAGGTATGTCCTATATTCCGCCGGGCACGCCCTGGAACAACGGCTATGTCGAATCGTTCAACTGAACCGCCCCGGGTTTGGTGCCCACTTTCTTTCTTGGGAAGGATGGGCAGATCATGCCTGCGAAGTACGACGAAGCGACCAAGGCCAAGGCTGTCCGGCTGGTCGTCGATCACCGTGACGACTACGACAGCGAGTGGGCCGCGATGAAAGCGGTCTCGGCCAGGTTGGGGATGACCGCGGAGACCCTGCGTAAATGGGTGCGCCAGGCTGCGGTCGACGCCGGTGACGCCGAGGGCGTGTCGACGGAGGCAGCGCGGGAGATCCGGGAGCTGCGCCGCAAGAACAAGGAGCTCGAGGAGACAATTGAAATCCTCGAGGCGGCAACGTCTTTCTTCGTGCGGGCGAGCGACCCGCGACAGCGGTAGTTTGCGCGTTCATCGCCGAGCATCGGGCTCGGTTCGGGGTCGTTCCGATCTGCCGTGCGCTGACCGCGCATGGGTGCACGATCGCCCCGAGAACCCTTCTATGCCTGGGCGCGGCGAGCGCCGTCGAAACGGGCCTTGTGGGACACCACCCTCACCGAGGTCCTGGCCGGGCACTACGAGCCCGACGAGCGGGGCCGGCGAACGCCAGAGTCACTGTATGGGGCGGCGAAGATGTGGGCGTATCTGCAACGACAGGGCATCCCCGTCGCCCGGTGCACGGTGGAACGGCTGATGCGCGCCAACGGCTGGAAAGGTGTTACGCGGCGAAAGAAGGTCCGCACCACCTGCCCGGACCCAGGCGCGTCGAGGGCACCGGACCTGGTCGACCGGCACTTCCGGGTCCCGGCACCGAACATGCTGCTCGTCGCCGACTTCACCTACGTCCGCCTGGTCACGGGCACGTTTGTCTACACCGCGTTCGTCGTCGATGCCTACGCCGGCCGGATTCTGGGCTGGGAATGCTCGACCAGTAAACACACCGCGTTCGTGGAGAAAGCGATCCGGCAAGCGGTCGCTCTGCGGGCCCGCGAAGGCCATCCGATCGGTGGAGCGATACATCATTCCGATGCGGGGTCTCAGTACACAGCGGTGAAAATTGGTGAGACACTGGCACTTTCGGATCTACTTCCGTCGATAGGGTCGGTTGGTGACGCCTACGACAATGCACTGGCCGAGACCACGATCGGGCTCTACAAAACCGAGGCGATCCGGGATGATTCCCCGTTGCGGCGTGGTCCGCTGACCAGGATCGCCGACGTCGAGCTCGTCACCGCGGACTGGGTCGGCTGGTACAACCAGTCCCGGATCATGCACCGACTCGGCCGGCGACCACCGGCCGAACACGAAGCCGACTACTATGCACTCCACGCCGAGCAACCGGCTGGAGACAGATAAACCGGTGCGCATCGAACCCAGGGCGGTTCAAACCGCCGGCTACGCACCGAATGCCTCAACCGCAACCACTGGACCAGCCTGCTTGAGGCCCGGGTCGTGATCGGGGATTTCAAGACCGACCACAA
>NZ_JBEXLL010000184.1:0-1650 GCF_040609955.1 Nocardia sp. NPDC004568 | reverse complement strand
CGGCGACACACCCGCCGCCTTCCGGCGCCGGAACACCAGGCGATACCGTCCACCGGTTCGTTCGCCCCGTCCGCCAGGCGCGCGAACACGGAATCGGGTAGCCCGGGTACCCAGGGTGACCGTGACGCGCGCGGCTACACGTCTCCCGCCGCGGGCGTGAGCCGGACCAGCGGAATCTCCCGGTCGGTGCGCTTCTGGTAATCCCCGTATACGGGATAGTCGGCGGTGATCCGCGACCACAGCGGCGCCCGCTGCTCCGTGGAGAGTACGTGTGCGGTCATCGGTCGGCGCGGACCGTTGCGGAAGGAGACCTCGACAGCAGGATTGTCACGGAGGTTCCAGTACCACGCCGGGTGGGTCGGATCGCCGGCCCGGGAGGCCACGATGACGTAGTCCTCGCCCTCGACGATCGGCGCGGTCAACATGACCGAGCGCGGCCGCCCACTCTTGCGGCCGACGGTGGTCAGTTCCAGCGCGGGCATCCCGAAGTACTCGGTCCCCAGGCGGCCGAAGCTGAGACGCAGCAGAGTTCGGTGTACAGCGTTGACGGCCTTCAGCGTGAAATCAGATGGCACGACAGCTCATCCCTCCGGTTCGCGGCAGTTGACCCAGCAAAGCAGCTCGGTCGCTCTCCGGCAACGCCGCCCCTCCGCGCTCCGCCGCCTCGCCATAGGACACAGCGCGGCGCCCCCGCCACCCCTTCGGCGTCCGGAGTCACCGACGCACCGGGGTTTCGCCGCCGAAACCCGCCCGGCGGTACTCGAATCCGATCGCCCTACTGCCCCTGGAAGGCCGCCGGCGCGCGGCCACGCACCGCCGACAGCGAGACCCGCGGGGCTGTCGAATTGCACGGATGTAATTTATTGGATGCATGCCTGCTATTGCGAATCAAGCCGCTCATAAATACGTTTCGACCCCTCATTTCGGACGATATACGTCGGCCGGAACCGAGACCGGGACACTCTCCTTCGAGGAATAGCCAGATGATTGCCCATTCTCCAGCTGCGGCAACGCATCCGGTTCCCGAGGGGCCCACCGACCCTGGGCAGCGCGCCGAATACCCACCGATGCCGGACCATTCGGACAGCGCGGTAGTTACGCGGGCGCTCCGGAAGCCGGTCGGCGCCCCCGATTCGGCGACGCCATTTCCGCCGGCCGATCCCCCGGCCGGGAACCTCCGTGCGACCGTCGAGCCGATCCGGGGCAGCCCGGCCCCACCGGAGCGGCGGGACAGGCAGCGATGCCGCGGCACGGAAAAGGTCCCGGAGAGAATCTCTCCGGGACCTTTTCCTGAAGTAGCGGGGACAGGATTTGAACCTGCGACCTCTGGGTTATGAGCCCAGCGAGCTACCGAGCTGCTCCACCCCGCGTCGGGTGTTCTCCAGCCTACGCACTGCGCCACCGAACACCAAAACATGGTGCTGAGCTGGCCTTGCGTCGATCACGAGCAGGATCGGGCGTACCGAGGCGGGGCTCGCTCGCATAGCCGCAGCCCCCGAGAACGGGCTTGCGACGTCCGCCCGGAGGCCGCCACCCGGCCGGACCCACAGAAACGGAGAAGGCCCCGGAACCGTAGTTCCGGGGCCTTCTCCGGTAGTAGCGGGGACAGGATTTGAACCTGCGACCTCTGGGTTATGAGCCCAGCGAGCT
>NZ_JBEXLL010000183.1:0-1755 GCF_040609955.1 Nocardia sp. NPDC004568 | reverse complement strand
GAGGCCTGAACGGCGGGACCGAGGGGGCCTCGACCCCGCGGCGCCGCAGGCGCCGCAAATAAACACAGCTCTACCAGCGGGGGCCGCGCTGGACCTCGTCCACCTTCGGCCGCACATCGGCCAGGTAGATACCGGTCGCGATGATGGCGATGAATGCCAGCAGTCCCAGGCCAGGCCAGCTCACCAGCATCAGCAGGATCGCGACACCGAGGATGCCCAACCAGATGGGCTTGGTCAGTTTGTCGACCGCGGTGAACGCGTCGGAGCGCTGGCGCACGGCGTGCACGAGCGCGAAAACAGTCGCGCTTGTCGCCAGCAGCCACAGTGCGACCATGATCAACCCGGTCAACCCGTACACCTTATCCACCCCACCATGATAAGAGCAGCGCCCCCGCGCACTGCACGTGCGCGGGGGCGGTTCACCGGAATTACCTGGTCAGGGCTTCTTCGGCGCGGCCTTCTTGGCGGGCGCGGCCTTTTTCGCGGCCGGGGCCTTCTTCGCGGCGGGCGCCTTCTTCACCGGCGGGGCGGGCTCGGGCTCGACCGGAGCGGGCACGGGCTCGGGGGCGACTTCCGGCGCGACCTCGATCACCTCGGCGTCGAGCACGTCCGCCGCGGCGGGGGCCGCCGGCGCAGCTGTCGGCTCGGCTTCGGTTTTCGTGCGGCCGATCAGGCCGTTCACCCGACCGAACACCTCCTCGGCCCGGCTGCTGGCGTCCTTGTACAGGGTCTCCACCCGGCCGACCTGCTCTTCGACCAGATGGTTGGCGCGCAGCCGCTCGACGGTCTCCTCACCGCGCACCGCCAGATCCGCGTAGAGGTCGAGCACCTGGCGGTAGTACTGCTCGGCGAGCTTGCGCAGTTCTTCGGTGGTGAACTTCTCACGCAGCTCGGCCAGGTCCTCCGGCAGCTCCGAGGGCAGTTCGGACAACCGGGCACGGATCTGCTCGAACTGGGTCTGCACATCGGCAGGCAGTCCGGCGAAACGCTCGCGGGCCTCCTCGACCCGGACCCGGCCGTTGACGTCGGTCGCACGCTCACGCACTTGGCTCACCGCGTCCACAACCGCGGCGTAAACCGCGTCCGTGGCGCCGACGGTGGCGAACAGTGGTTTGGCAGTGGTGTACTTCTCGGTCATTTATCGTTCTCCTGGCGTGGAGCGTCGGTTGTCGGTTGTGGAACAACACTGTCCCGGGGAATCGCTTCCTCCGGCCCGTTCTCCCGGCGGAACGATTCGTATATATCCAGGAGCACCTGTTTCTGCCGCTCGCTGATCGCGGTATCGGCGAGCACGGCGTCCCGGACGGGACTGTGCGGCCGCTGCTCGAGGTAGCCGGCACGCACATACAACACCTCCGAAGAAACCCGCAGCGCCTTGGCGATCTGCGTCAGCACTTCGGCGGAGGGGTTACGCAACCCGCGCTCGATCTGGCTGAGGTACGGGTTGCTCACCCCCGCCAGCTGGGCGAGCTGACGCAACGAAACCTGCGCGGCTTCCCGCTGCGCCCTGATGAATCCTCCGATGTCCTGCGCCGCGTTGACCACGCGAGCTGCCTTGTCGCCGGCGCCGGCAGCCGCTGCCGGATCGTCGGTGCGCTGGGCGGAAACCTCGGGACGGTCGGCCATCACTCACCTTCTGGCGTTGTAGTTACAACGATAGATCGGGGTGCTAGCAATTGCAAGCACCATGTTAGCAGTGTTTATTTGCGGCGCCTGCGGCGCCGCGGGGTCGAGGCCCCCTCGGTCCCGCCGTTC
>NZ_JBEXLL010000182.1:0-1892 GCF_040609955.1 Nocardia sp. NPDC004568 | reverse complement strand
CATACTGCGGCGGGTTCGATTCCGTCGCTCGAGCATGTGTTCGTGATCGGTGAGGCGTTGCCGCCGGAGACGGTGTCGGCGATGCACGCGATTTCCGATGCTGCTGTGCACAATTTGTATGGTCCGACCGAGGCGGCGGTGTCGATCACGTATTGGCAGGCCACGGGTGCGGAGACCGGGAGTGTGCCGATCGGTGTGCCGCAGTGGAACAGTCGCGTGTATGTGCTGGACAGCAGGTTGCGGCCGGTTCCCGAGGGTGTCACGGGTGAGCTCTATCTTGCGGGTGATCAGCTGGCGCGGGGTTATGTGACGCGTCCGGATCTGTCGGCGGATCGTTTTGTGGCGAGTCCGTTCGATGCGGGTCGGCGGATGTACCGGACCGGTGACCTGGTGCGGTGGCGGCGAGTCGACGGCCAACCGGTACTGGAATATCTGGGGCGCACCGATTTCCAGGTGAAGTTCCGCGGCCAGCGCATCGAGCTCGGTGAGATCGAGTCGGCGTTGCTGGCGCAGCCGGTGGTGAGCCAGGCCGTCGTGACGGTCGCGGCGTCCGACCTGGGTGAGCAGCTGGTCGGTTATGTGGTGCCCGCTCCGGGTGCGCAGATCGTGTCGGCTGTATTGCTCGACGATCTGCGTGATGTGCTGCCGGTGTACATGATTCCGGCTGTGGTCATGGAGCTGGATGCGTTCCCGTTGAACACTTCGGGCAAGCTGGATCGTAAGGCGTTGCCGGCGCCGGTGTTCGAGACCAAGCAGTTCCGTGCTCCCTCGACTCCGATCGAGGAGATCGTGGCGGGTGTGTTCGCCGACGTGCTGGGTGTGCAGCGGGTCGGTGCGGATGATGATTTCTTCGCTCTGGGTGGTAACTCGTTGATCGCGACTCAGGTCGCGGCGCGTTTGGGTGCGGCGCTGGATACGACCGTGCCGGTGCGGATGCTGTTCGAGGCATCCACGGTGACCGCTTTGGCGGCCGCGGCCGCTGAGACCGCCACCGGGCGGGGGGATCTTCCGGTTCTCGCGCCGCGGGAGCGGCCGGAGCGGGTGCCGTTGTCGCTGGCGCAGCAGCGGATGTGGTTCCTGAACCGGTTCGATCGGGATTCGGTCGCCTACAACATTCCGATGGCGATCCGATTGTCGGGCGACCTCGATGTGGACGCGTTGCGTGCGGCGGTAGCCGATGTGGTGGGCCGGCACGAGGTCCTGCGGACGATCTACCCGGAGACCGATTCCGGTCCGGTGCAGCTGGTGCTGCCGGTCGGCGACGCCGCACCTCGACTCGAGGTGCGTTCCGTCGCGGCCGCGGATGTTGTTCCGGCGGTCTCGGAATTGGTGTCGACCGGTTTCGACGTCACCGCCGAGGTGCCGTTGCGGGTCGCCCTGTTCGAGGTGAGCGATACGGCCGGCGACGGCGCGACCGGTGAGTTCGTGCTGGCCATGGTGGTCCACCACATCTCCGGTGACGGTTTGTCGGTGGCCCCGCTGACCCGAGATCTGATCACCGCGTACGCGGCTCGGGTCGTGGGTGAGGCGCCGGGCTGGATGCCGTTGCCGGTGCAGTACGCCGACTACAGCATCTGGCAGCGTGAGCTGCTGGGCGATGAGGCCGATCCGGAGTCGCTGGCCGCGCGGCAGGTCGAGTACTGGCGGTCCGCGCTGGCGGGTGTGCCCGACCAGCTGGACCTGCCGGCGGACCGGCCGCGTCCGGCGGTGCAGTCGTTCACCGGTGGCCGGGTCGAGGTCGCTATCGATGCCGAGATCCATGCCGGTTTGCAACGGGTGGCCCGAGAGCGGAATGCGACGCTGTTCATGGTGGTGCATTCCGCGTTGGCGGTGTTGCTGTCGCGCCTGTCGGGCACCGACGACATCACCATCGGTACCCCGGTCGCGGGTCG
>NZ_JBEXLL010000181.1:0-1948 GCF_040609955.1 Nocardia sp. NPDC004568 | reverse complement strand
TCGGCCTCGAAAGCGCATGGGCGAAGCGCGAGTCTCGAGGCCGAAACGGCGAGACCAAGGGGGGCCTCAACCCCGCGGCGCCGAAGGCGCCGCAGACAACTCAGTGAAACTGTCCTTCTTCGGTGGAGCCCTTCAGCGCCGCCGTCGAGGTGTTGGGGTCGACGGTGGTGGCGATGGTGTCGAAGTAGCCGGCACCGACCTCGCGCTGGTGCTTGATGGCGGTGAAGCCACGCTCGGCGGCGGCCTTGAACTCGCGCTCCTGCAGGTCGACGAAGGCGGTCATACCCTCGCGGGCGTAGCCGTAGGCCAGGTCGAACATGCCGTAGTTGAGCGAGTGGAAGCCGGCCAGGGTGATGAACTGGAACTTGAAGCCCATGGCGCCGAGTTCACGCTGGAACTTCGCGATGGTGGCGTCGTCCAGGTGAGCCTTCCAGTTGAAGGACGGCGAGCAGTTGTAGGCCAGCAGCTGATCCGGGAATTCGCCGCGGACGGCCTCGGCGAACTTGCGCGCGACCTCGAGATCCGGCACGCCGGTCTCCATCCAGATGAGGTCGGCGTAGGGAGCGTAGGCCTTGGCCCGAGCGATGCAGGGCTCGATGCCGTTCTTCACACCGAAGAAGCCTTCGGCGGTGCGGGTGCCGTCGAGGAACTCGCGGTCGCGCTCGTCCACATCGGAGGTGATGAGGGTGGCGGCTTCGGCGTCGGTGCGCGCGATGATCACCGAGGGCACCTCGGCGACGTCGGCGGCCAGGCGCGCCGAGGTCAGGGTGCGGATGTGCTGCTGGGTGGGGATGAGCACCTTGCCACCGAGGTGGCCGCACTTCTTCTCCGAGGCCAGCTGGTCTTCCCAGTGCACACCGGCGGCGCCGGCGGCGATCATGGCCTTCTGCAGTTCGTAGGCGTTCAGCGCGCCACCGAAGCCGGCCTCGGCGTCGGCGACGATGGGAGCCAGCCAGTTCTCGACGGAGGTGTCGCCCTCGACCTTGGCGATCTCGTCGGCACGCAGCAGCGCGTTGTTGATGCGGCGGACCACGGCGGGCACCGAGTTGGCCGGGTAGAGGCTCTGGTCGGGGTAGGTGTGACCGGAGAGGTTCGCGTCACCGGCGACCTGCCAGCCCGACAGGTAGATGGCCTTGAGGCCGGCGCGGACCTGCTGCACCGCCATATTGCCGGTGAGCGCGCCCAGCGAGTTGATGTAGTCCTCGTTGTTCACCAGATCCCAGAGGATCTCCGAGCCACGCCGGGCGAGGGTGTGCTCTTCGACAACGGTGCCCTGCAGCTTGGAAACCTGCTCGGCGGTGTAGTTGCGGGTGACGCCCTTCCAGCGCGGGTTGGTGTCCCAATCCTGCTGGATTTCCTCGGCGGTCTTCGGGGTGCCGGTGGTCGACATCTTGCGACTCCACTTCCTTGGTCGGTCGGTCCGCCGTCCGCGTCGACGAAGCGTTTCCGCGTCGCACTGCTGGAACGACGATTTGCAGGCTTGCAATGCCCGGTGGGTGTACTTCCACACCATGGCACACCATCAAAATGCCGTCTACCTGTTGCTTCTGTGAATCTGAGCTAGGATCGCCTACAACTTTGCCAATCCTGCGAAAGTTGCCAGCGCGTAACCGCCGTCAAGCCTACTCGCCAGTAGCTCTGACATGGGGTTTCAGCGTAACGCTCGTACTGTTTGCGGGAGCAAGCACCGGAGGGCACCCCACACACTTCGACACGACCTTGTGAGGACCTTCATAACTGAAGTCAGGCAATGTCAGATGTGTCCTACGTCCGAGCGAGGTCGGCCGCCCGCCCCGAGATCAGAGCCCGCAGGCCCACAAACGGCCCCCGCCGTCGCCCACCGACGCAACCCCCGTGCGTCGAGTTTTACGAGACACCTCCAAGGGTTGAGGCCCGTCTCGCCGTTTCGGCCTCGAGACTCGCGCCTGCGGCGCATGCGCTTCGAGGC
>NZ_JBEXLL010000180.1:0-2006 GCF_040609955.1 Nocardia sp. NPDC004568 | reverse complement strand
CTGGTTCGCGATCGCCGAATGCGGCACCGCCACACCCTTCGGACGACCCGTCGAACCCGACGTGAAGATCACATACGCCGTATTCGACGACCGCACCGGCGCCAACCGATCAGCATCGGTCACCCGCGCCGAGTCATAACCACCGATCTCGAGAGTGTCCAACTCCAACACCGGCACACCCGTGCCCTCCGGCACCGCCACCACATCACCAGTCGTGGTCAGCACACACAAGGGTGCCGCGGTATCGAGGATGTAGCCGATCCGCTCCGCCGGATGCGCCGGATCCAACGGCACATACGCACCACCGGCCGCCACCACCGCATACATGCCAACAACCAGATCGATCGAGCGGGAAACCAGCAGACCCACCAGCGTCTCCGGACCCACACCCTGCGCGATCAAATGCCGCGCCAACCGGTTCACCCGACCAGCGAACTCGCCATAGGACAGACTCGTCCCCTCGAACGAAACCGCCACCCGATCCGGATACGCCGCAGCCGCGGCATCGAACCCGTCCAGCAACAGCCCGGCCGGGAGCGCGTGCTCGGTCGCGTTCCACTCCGCCAGCATCTTCGTGCGCTCGACCGGCGCCAGGATCTCCAGATCACCGACCGCGGTCTCCGGCGCAACCAGGACCTGCTGCAGCAACCGCACGAACCGGTCCACGAATCCCTGAACGGTGGCGTGGTCGAACAGGGCGGTGGCATAGGTCAGATAACCGGACAAACCCCCGGGCACACCGGTGAGGTCGTACGAGTCGTTGAGTATCAGGTTCAGGTCGAACTGGGAGATCTCGGCATCGACATCCACCGCGGAAACCGTCAGACCGGGCAGTTCCAGTACAGACGCGGTCATGTTCTGGAAGGTGAACCCGACCTGGAACAACGGATGCCGTCCCTGCGAACGCGCCGGGTTGAGCACCTCCACCAAACGTTCGAACGGCACATCGGCATGCGCGTAAGCCGCGATATCGACCTCGCGCTGGCGACCGAGCAGATCGGCGAACGACTCACCGCGATCCAGCTGGGTCCGGAACACCAGCGTGTTCACGAACATACCGATCAGATCATCGAGCGCCTGCTCACCACGACCCGCCACCGGCGTACCGACGGTGATGTCATCACTGCCGGACAACCGTGACAACAGCACAGCCAGCGCCGAGTGCACGACCATGAACAGCGTCGCGTTCTGCTCCTGCGCCAGCCGCACCAAACCGGCATGCACATCCGCGTCGATCGCGACCTCGACCCGCCCACCGGCGAAGGACTGCACGGCCGGACGTGGCCGATCCGTCGGCAGATCCAACTGATCCGGAATACCGGCCAGCGTCGACTGCCAATACCCGACCTGCTGCGCCGCGATCGACTCCGGATCGGCTTCGTCGCCGAGTAGCTCTCGCTGCCAGATGCTGTAGTCGGCGTACTGCACCGGCAACGGCGACCAGGCCGGGGCATCTCCGGCCGTCCGCGCCGCGTACGCGGTCATGAGATCCAGGGTCAGCGGTCCCACCGAGGCGCCGTCGGCCGCGATATGGTGCACCGCCATCGCCAGCACGAATTCGCCGGCGCCGGAAACCTCGCCGGTTTCGCCCGTCCCGGTCACCTGCAACAGCTCGACCCGCAGCGGCACCTCGGCCGTCACGTCGAAACCGGCCGACAGCAGCTCGCTGATCCTGGCCACCGGGTCATCGGTGGCAACGATCGTGAGACCATCGGCGATCACCTGCGCGGTGGAAAGCACATCCTGGTACGGCACCCCGCCCGGACCCACCGGATAGCGTGTCCGCAAGGTTTCGTGGCGATCCACCACATCGGCGACCGCCTGCCGCAGAGCGGGGATATCGAGGTCACCGGACAGGCGGACGGCGACCGGAATGTTGTAAGCGGCCGAATCCGTATCGAACTGGTTCAGGAACCACATACGCTGCTGCGCCAACGACAACGGCACCCGCTCCGGCCGCGGCCGCGCCACCAACGCCTGCCGCCCACCCGAACCGGCATGCCGCT
>NZ_JBEXLL010000179.1:0-2073 GCF_040609955.1 Nocardia sp. NPDC004568 | reverse complement strand
ATATTGCACACTTGTTCCACAGCATCCAGTCCGCAGCTACCGGCGAAGACCGACATCCGCGCCCACGCCCGCTGCTCGGCCGGCGAACACAGGTCATAGGTCCAGTCCAGGCACAACTTCAGCGACTGCTGCCGTGACGGCGCGGTGCGGAAGGCACCGGTGAGCAGCTCGTAACGGCCGGTCAGCCGGTCCAGGATCTGGTCCGGCGACAGCGTACGCATACGAGCAGCGGCAAGCTCGATCGCCAGCGGCACCCCATCCAACCTGGCACAAAGCCTGCTCACCGCGGCCATGTTGTCCTCGGTGAGCGCGAACCCCGGCACCACCGCCGCGGCACGCTCGGCGAACAGCGTCACACCGTCGAATCGGGGCAGCCCCTTCAGCGACGGTTGCCGATCGGGGTCCGGGACTTTCAGGGGCATCACCCGCTGGACCACTTCACCGGCGATATTCAGCGGCTCCCGGCTGGTCACTATGATCCGTACTCCGGGACAGGAAAGCAGCAATGTCTCGGTCAGCTCGGCGACCGCCTCGACAATGTGTTCCGCGTTGTCCAGGACGAGCAGCGTCTGGCAGGAGCCGAGGTAGTGCACCAGAATCTCGAGCAGCGGTCTGGTCGAGTCGTCCCGTACGCCGACCGTGGCCGCCACCGTGTCGACCAGCAGCCCGGCATCGGATACGGCAGCGAGATCGACCAGCCACACCCCGTCGGCGAAATCACGCTGAACCTGCGATGCGGCCTTCAGCGCCACCCGGGTCTTGCCCACACCGCCGGTACCGACGAGCGTGACCGAACGCGACCTCGACAGGTGATCCTTGAGTTCGGTCAATTCGGCGCGCCGATCGACGAGACCGGTCAACTCCAGTGGCAGATTGCCGGTGGTGTTCTCGCCGATCGTCGGCACGCGCCGCCGGCCCGGGACCGCGCCCTCGGAGCGTTCCGGGCCGGGGTGGGTGAGCAGCGCCGGCTCGCCCGCCGGGATCCCCCGGCGAACCTGGACCTCCTGGATGGCTTCGCGGAATTCCGCGGCGGAGGGACGTGCGCGTCGATCCCGCCGCATCGCCGACTCCACCAGCGCCGACACATCGTCGGCGATACCGCTGTGCCGCAATTCCGGCAGGGAATGGGCGGTGATCCGCCGGAACTGCGCCACCCGGTTCTCGCCGCTCCGCCGCTCGAAGGCGGCATGCCCGGTCAGCGCGCAGAACAGAGTCGCGCCGAGCCCGTAGACATCGGCCTCCGGCGTCGACGGCCTGCCCTCGAGTACTTCGGGTGCGGTGAACGCCGGAGAACCGGTCACTGTTCCGGCGGACGTCTCGAAGCCGCCACCGATATGCGCGATACCGAAATCGGTCAGTGCCGGCTCGCCCGAATCGGTGAGCAGAATATTTCCCGGCTTCACATCCCGGTGCACGATCCCCAGGCGGTGGGCCGCCTCGAGCGCACCGGCTATCTTCGATCCCATTCGCAGCGCATTCTCCGGTGAAAGCGTGCCGTGCCGCTGGAGCCACGTATCGAGAGACCCCATCGTGTAATAGGGCATCACCAGATAGGGACAGCCACCGGCGAGTGTGCCGGTCTCCAGAACGGTGACGATATTGGGATGCCCGGTCGAGCGGCCCATCGCGCGCTGCTCCCGCAGAAATCGGGCCCGATTTTCCGCATCCAGGCCCGCGGTGAGAATCTTCACCGCCACGGTCCGGTCCAGCTCCGGTTGCCGGCAGCGATAGACCACCCCGAACCCGCCCCGGCCGATCTCCACCGCATCCGGATATCCGGCAGCGGCCAACTCGGCGCGAAACGATTCCGTCGTCTCACGCTGCGTGCGGAGTAGGTCGTCACCGCTCATCGCCGAATGCACCCCGATGAGCATTGTGGGAAGCGAAAGAAACCATCGGCTCACCTCTTGCCCGATCCACTATATCCCCGGACGGAGAAAGCCCCTGCTGTCCTGGTGGATATACGGGAAAGAAAGCCTTAGTAAGCGTCCGAGAACTTCCGTCAGTTGTGGCTGGGGGGATGAGTCGCTGTCAGGCCTGGAGGTGCTGGACCGGCGAGTGTGGTTGCCGGTG
>NZ_JBEXLL010000178.1:0-2175 GCF_040609955.1 Nocardia sp. NPDC004568 | reverse complement strand
CTGGTTCGCGATCGCCGAATGCGGCACCGCCACACCCTTCGGACGACCCGTCGAACCCGACGTGAAGATCACATACGCCGTATTCGACGACCGCAACGACCCACGCCGGTCAGCATCGGTCACCTCGGTCTCGGCATAACCCGACACATCCACGGTGTCCAACTCGAGCACCGGCACACCCGTGCCCTCCGGCACCGCCACCACATCACCAGTCGTGGTCAGCACACACAACGGTGCCGCGGTATCGAGGATGTAGCCGATCCGCTCCGCGGGATGCGCCGGATCCAACGGCACATACGCACCACCCGCGGCGACCACCGCATACATCCCGACAACCAGATCGATCGAGCGGGAAACCAGCAACCCGACCAGCGTCTCCGGGCCCACACCCTGCGCGATCAGATGCCGCGCGAGCCGGTTCACCCGACCGGCGAACTCGCCATAGGACAGACTCGTCCCCTCGAACGAAACCGCCACTCGATCCGGATACGCCGCGGCCGCGGCATCGAACCCGTCCAGCAACAGCCGCTCGGGGAGCGCGTGCTGGGTGGCGTTCCACTCCGCCAGCATCTTCGTGCGCTCGATCGGCGCCAGGATCTCCAGATCACCGACCGCGGTCTCCGGCGCGGCCAGGACCTCTTCCAGCAACCGCACGAATCGATCGGCGAACGTCTCGATCGTGGAGTGATCGAACAGGTCCCGGGAGTACGAGAGCGCGCCCTGCATACCGGCGTCCGCGGTATCGCCGGTCCCCCGGAAATTGAACGAGAGATCGAACTTCTCCAGGCTGGTCTCGAAATCGACCGGGGCGACCCGCAGGTCCGGCAATTCGAAATGCCTGTCCGGCAGGTTCTCGAATGACAGAGCGACCTGGAAAATCGGATGGCGCGCCTGCGAACGTGCCGGATTCAGCACCTCCACCAGCCGCTCGAACGGTACATCCGCGTGAGCGAACGCTTGCAGATCGGTATTCCGGACCTCTGCCAGCAATTCGGTGAAGGACATATCGCCGCGCACCGGAGTCCGCAACACCAATGTGTTGACGAACATGCCGACCAGGTTCTCCAGTGCCGCGTCACCACGGCCGGCTACCGGAGTACCGACACCGATATCGGATTCTCCGGTGATCCTCGCCAGGAATACGGCCAGCGCGCTGTGCACGACCATGAACGGCGAAGCATTGTGCCGCCAGCCCAGATCCACGATCCGGCGGCGGGTCTCCGGGCCGATCTCGAACGAATGAACGCCACCCGAGAAGGACGAGACGGCCGCTCGCGGTCGGTCCGCCGGAAGTACCAGCTCGTCCGGCAGGCCGGCCAGCTTCTCCTTCCAGTACCGGACCTGTTCGGAGATGAGCGAATCGGGATCGTCCTCCGAACCCAGCACCTCACGCTGCCACAGCGCGTAATCGGCGTACTGCACCGGAAGGCTCGCCCATGCCGGGGGTTCCCAGCTGACGCGTGCCGCGTAGGCGGCCATCACGTCTCGCGCCAGCGGGCCCATCGACCAACCGTCGGCGGAGATGTGGTGCACCACCATACCGAGTACGTATTCGTTCTCACTGATTTCGAAGAGCCGAGCATGCAGCGGCACCTCGACGGTGACATCGAAGGCCATCGTCACCAGATCGATCAGGTGATCGATGAGCCTGTCCTCGCGGATCAGGAACGGAGTCAGATCCGGGACCACCTGAGCCGCGTCCAGAATCATCTGGACCGGTGCGCGGCCCTTCTGCGGGAACACGGTCCGCAGAGATTCGTGCCGGTCGATCACATCGATGAAGGCCACCTGCAGGGCGGCGATATCGAGATAGCCGGACATCCGGATGGCGATCGGGATGTTGTTGACCGCCGATTCGGTGTCGTACCGGTTGAGGAACCACATCCGCTGCTGCGCCAGCGACAACGGCACCTGCTCCACGACCTCGCCCGTGGGCAGGATCTGGACCGGGCGCTCTCGCGGCGTCAACGCCACACGCCCACTGGCACCGGCCTGTTCCACCCGCACAGCCAACGCCGCCACGGTCGGTGTCTCGAAGAGCATCCGCACCGGCACCTGGGTATCCAGCGCCGCCCCCAGACGCGCCGCGACCTGGGTCGCGATCAGCGAGTTACCACCCAGAGCGAAGAAATCATCATCGGCACCGATGCGCTCCACACCGAGGACATCGGCGAA
>NZ_JBEXLL010000177.1:0-2180 GCF_040609955.1 Nocardia sp. NPDC004568 | reverse complement strand
TGGACTGCTGCGGGTGAGTTGGAGTATCTGGGTCGTACCGATTTCCAGGTGAAGTTGCGTGGTCTGCGGATCGAACTCGGCGAAATCGAATCCGCGCTGGCCGGCGTGGACGAGGTCGGGCAGGCCGTGGTGGTCATGCGTGGTGACGCGCGCACCGGCGACCAGCTGGTCGCCTACCTGGTGCCTGCCCCGGGCGCGCTGCTGGATGTCGAGGATCTGCGCGAGGACCTGACGGAACTGCTGCCGTCGTACATGGTGCCCGCCGCGTTCGTGGTACTGGACGAGTTCCCGCTGAACGCCTCCGGGAAGCTGGATCGCAAGGCATTGCCGGCGCCGGTGTTCCAGGCGCGGGTGTTCCGGGCGCCCTCGACTCCGGTCGAGGAGATCGTGGCCGCGACCTTCGCCGAGGTACTGGGTGCCGAGCGGGTCGGTGCGGACGACGACTTCTTCGAGCTGGGCGGTAACTCGCTCAGCGCCACCCGGGTGGCGGCGCGGTTGTCGGTGGCATTGGACACCGAACTCCCGGTCCGGGAACTGTTCGAGGCTTCCACCGTGGCGGCGCTGGCCGCCCGTGCGGAAACCCATGCCGGTGCGGGTGGCCGGGTGGCACTGGTGCCGCAACCGCGTCCGACCCAGGTCCTGGAGACCGGCGAGGTCGTGGAACGGGTGCCGCTGTCGCTGGCGCAGCAGCGGATGTGGTTCCTGAACCGGTTCGATCCGACGTCGGCCGCGGACAATATGCCGATCGCGGTGCGGTTGTCCGGTCTGCTCGACCGCCAGGCCATGCAGATCGCGATCGCCGACGTGCTGGCGCGGCACGAAGCGCTGCGAACCTTCTACCCGGAGGTGGACGGCACGCCGTTCCAGCAGGTGCTGCCGACCTCGGCGGTGATCCCGGATCTCACCCCGGTGGAGATCGCGGAGTCCGATCTGTTCGCCCGGGTGGCCGAGTTCGTATCGGCCGGTTTCGACGTGACCACCGGGGTGCCCTTCCGGGTCCGGTTGTTCGAGACGAATCCGACCGAGCATGTCCTGGTTCTCGTCGTGCACCATATTTCGTCGGACGGCTTCTCTCTGGGACCGCTGGCCCGCGACGTGCTCACGGCCTACAGCGCCCGGATCGAGGGCGGCGAGCCGGGCTGGCTGCCGCTCGAGGTGCAGTACGCCGATTACACGCTCTGGCAGCGCCAGGTCCTGGGCTCGGAGGACGATCCGCAGTCGGTGATCGCCTCGCAGGTCAGGTACTGGTCCGAAGCCCTGGCCGGTATTCCGGAGCAGCTGGACCTGCCTGCCGACCGACCGCGGCCCGCGGTCGCCTCCGGGCAGGGCGCCGCCTACACCTTCGCTGTCGACGACACCGTGCACGCCGGGTTGTCGGAGCTCGCCCGCGCCCATGGCGTCACGTTCTTCATGGTCGTGCACGCGGCCTTCGCCGTGATGCTGTCCCGGTTGTCGGGTGAGACCGATATCGTCGTCGGCACCCCGGTGGCCGGGCGTGGTGAACGTGCACTGGACGATCTGATCGGCATGTTCGTCAACACGCTCGCACTGCGGACGTCGATCGACCACGGCGTCGGTTTCGCCGAACTGCTGGAAACGGTCCGCAGCAGTGATGTGGCCGCCTTCGGGCACGCGGACCTGCCGTTCGAGCGCCTGGTGGAGGTCCTCAACCCCGCCCGCTCGCAGGCCCGGCATCCGCTGTTCCAGGTGATGCTGTCGCTGCAGAACAACAACCCGCAGGTCGCCGGGGAACTGCCCGGCCTGACCATCAGCGGACTCGAGTCACCGATCGAGACGGCGAAGTTCGATCTCGTGCTGGAACTCGGCGAGCTGACGGGTCCGGCCGGCGCCGGTACGGCCGGTGCACACGGTGTCGCGGCGAAGTTCATCTATGCGACGGACCTGTTCGACCGTGCCACGGTGGAGGGCTTCGCGGCGCGGTTCGTGGGTCTGCTGCGGGAGATCGTGGCGGCGCCGGAGACGCCGGTCGGTGATCTGGAGATCTTGGCGCCGGTCGAACGCGTTCGGGTGCTGGCGGAGTGGAATGCCACCGAGCACGCGCTTCCCGAGGGGCTGTTGCTGGATGGGTTCGATGCCGCGGCTGCGGCGTATCCGGATCGGGTGGCGGTTTCGTTCGAGGGGACGAGTCTGTCCTATGGCGAGTTCGCTGGTCGGGTGAA
>NZ_JBEXLL010000176.1:0-2476 GCF_040609955.1 Nocardia sp. NPDC004568 | reverse complement strand
GACCAGCCGATCCCCGGTCCGCGGATCCGACTTCGCCACCACCGCGGTCTGCGCGACCTCCGGCAACGCCAGCAACGCCGCCTCGATCTCCCCCAACTCGATCCGGAAACCACGAATCTTCACCTGGAAATCGGTACGACCCCGATACTCGAGCTCACCCGCGCCGTTCCACGCAACAAGGTCGCCGGTGCGATACATCCGGGCACCGGGCACGAACGGATCGGCCACGAACCGGTCCGCGGACAGATCCGGGCGCGCGAAATACCCGTGCGCCAACTGCGCGCCCGCCAGATACAACTCACCCGCGACACCATCGGGCACCGGCCGCAACCGGCCGTCCAGCACATACACCCGGCTGTTCCACTGCGGCACACCGATCGGCACCGACACCACATCCGCCTCGGTCACCCGGTGAGTGGTGACCGACACCGCGGCTTCAGTCGGACCGTACAGGTTGAACAACCCGGCACCCGGCGAACGGGTGAGCACCTTCTGCGCGGTCGTTACCGGCAGGGCCTCACCGATAGCGAGCACCCGCCGCACCGACTCCGGCAACCCGGTGCCGGTGTCCAGCAAGGCGTCCAGCATCGACGGCACCACCGTCAAGGTGGTGACCTGTTCCCGGTCCATCAGCTCGTTCAGGTACGACGGGTCCCGATGCCCGTCGGCTTCGGCGATCACCATCCGGCCGCCGGACACCGCCGCCAGCCAGAACTCCCACACCGACAGGTCGAACGTCGCGGCTGTCTTCAGCAGGATCGCGTCCGAGGCATCCAGCCCGAACTCGGCCGTGATGTACCGCAACTGGTTCACGATCGCCGCATGCGGCACCGCCACACCCTTCGGACGACCCGTCGAACCCGACGTGAAGATCACATACGCCGTATTCGACGCCCGCAACGGCGCCACACGCTCCGCATCGCTCACCGGGGAAGCGTCGAAACCGCTGATATCGACGGCATCCAGGGCCACCACGGATGCGGTAGCGATACCGGATTCGGCGTCGATTCCGGTATCACCGGTGGTCAGCACGCAGACCGGTGCCGCGGTGTCCAGGATGTAACCGGTCCGCTCGGCCGGCTGATCCGGATCCACCGGCACATACACACCACCCGCGGTGGCGACCGCGTACATCGCGACCACCAGATCCACCGACCGCCGCAACCCCAACCCGACCCGATCCTGCGGACCGACGCCCACCGAAATCAGGTACCGGGCCAACCGATTGACCCGGGCACCCAGTTCCGCATACGTGATCTGTGCACCGTCGGCGTCCACCAGGGCTATCGCATCGGGCGTGGCCGCGACCGTCGCGTCCAAGAGCGACACCAGGGTCGCCGCCGGCTCCAGCTCCCGAACGGTCTCGTTGCGCTGTGCCAGCGCCGCCCGTTCGGCCGGGGCGAGGATCTCCAGTTCGCCGACCACCGTTTCCGGCGCCGCCACGATCTCACCCAGCAGCCGGACGAACCGCTCCACGAATTCCTGCGCGGTGGACCGATCGAACAGATCGGTGGCATAGGTCAACTGACCCCGCACACCCCGCGGCGCCCCCGCACCGTCGTACTCGTCGGCAACGATCAGATGCAGATCGAACTGGGAAACACCGGTATCGACATCCAGACCCGACACCGTCAGACCCGGCAACTCCAAACTCGACAGCGCCAGGTTCTGGAACGAGAAACCGACCTGGAACAACGGATTCCGCGCCGTGGACCGCGCCGGGTTGAGGACCTCCACCAAACGCTCGAACGGCACATCCGCGTGCGCGAACGCCGCGATATCGGTTTCCCGCTGGCGGGACAACAGATCCGCGAACGACTCACCACCGTCGATCTGTGTCCGGAACACCAACGTGTTCACGAACATACCGACCAGATCATCCAGCGCCCGCTCACCACGACCCGCCACCGGCGTACCGATAGTGATGTCATCGACACCCGACAGACGCGACAACAGCACCGCCAACGCCGAATGCACGACCATGAACAACGTGGCATTCTGCTGCCGGGCGACCCGCTGCAAACCCGCATGGATCTCGGCATCGATCGCGACCTCGACCCGGCCACCGGCGAACGACTGCACCGCAGGACGCGGCCGATCCGACGGCAGATCCAACTGATCCGGAATACCCGCCAGCGTCGACTGCCAATACCCGACCTGCTGCGCCGCCAGGGATTTCGGATCGGCCTCGTCACCCAGCAACTCACGCTGCCAGATGCTGTAATCCGCGTACTGCACCGGCAACGGCGCCCAACCCGGCACCTCACCCGCGATCCGCGCGACATACGCGGTCATCAGATCCCGGATCAAGGGCCCGACCGACGTACCGTCACCGGAAATGTGGTGGACCACCATCGCCAGCACGTACTCACCGGCTGTTCCGGTGTCGGCCGACTCGCCCACCTCGAACAAGGCCAACCGCAACGGCACCTCGGCCGTCACATCGAACCCCGCCGACGCCAACTCCGACACCGCC
>NZ_JBEXLL010000175.1:0-2617 GCF_040609955.1 Nocardia sp. NPDC004568 | reverse complement strand
CGAGGTTTTGCGGACGGTGTATCCGGAGACCGATTCGGGTCCGGTGCAGGTGGTGCTTCCGGTGGGGGAGGCGGTGCCGGAGTTCCGGGTTCGTGCGGTGTCTGCTGCGGATGTGGTGTCGGCGGTGTCGGAGTTGGCGTCGGCGGGGTTCGATGTGACGGCCGAGGTGCCGTTGCGGTTGGCCTTGTTCGAGGTGGGCGAGTCGGCCGACACCGAGTCGGTGGCGGCCGGTGAGTTCGTTTCCGGTGAGTTCGTGCTGGCGATGGTGGTTCACCATATTTCCGGCGACGGCTCGTCGGTGGGTCCGCTGATCCGCGATCTGATGACCGCGTATGCGGCGCGTACGGCCGGGAATGCTCCGGGGTGGGTGCCCCTGCCGGTGCAGTACGCGGATTACAGCATCTGGCAGCGTGAGCTACTCGGTGACGAAGCAGATCCGAAATCCCTGGCGGCGCAACAGGTCGGGTATTGGCAGTCGACGCTGGCGGGTATTCCGGATCAGTTGGATCTGCCGTCGGATCGGCCGCGTCCTGCGGTGCAGTCGTTCGCCGGTGGCCGGGTCGAGGTCGCGATCGATGCCGAGATCCATGCGGGTTTGCAGCGGGTCGCGCAGCAGCAGAACGCGACCTTGTTCATGGTCGTGCATTCGGCGTTGGCGGTGCTGTTGTCGCGCCTGTCGGGTGTCGATGACATCACTATCGGTACGCCGGTGGCGGGTCGTGGTGAGCAGGCGCTGGATGATCTGATCGGTATGTTCGTGAACACGTTGGTGTTCCGGACGCGGCTGGATCGTGGTGAGTCGTTCACGGATCTGCTGGCGCGGCAGCGCGAGGTGGATATCGCGGCGTTCGCGCATGCGGATGTGCCGTTCGAGCGTTTGGTGGAGGTGCTGAATCCGGCGCGGTCGACCGCGCGGAATCCGCTGTTCCAGGTGGGCCTCTCCTTCCAGAACCTGGCGCAGTCGAGTTTGGAGTTGCCGGGTCTGACGGTGTCGGGTCTGGATATCGATACCGGTGTTTCCCAGTTCGATCTGCATCTGATCGTTGCCGACGAGTACGACGGTGCGGGGGCGCCGCGGGGTGTGCGGGGTCAGTTGACCTATGCCACCGATCTGTTCGATCGGTCCACCGCGCAGGAATTCGTGGAGCGGTTCCTGCGGCTGCTGGGTGAGATCGTGGCGGCGCCGGAAACGGTGGTCGGCGAACTGGAGATCTTGGCCCCGGCCGAACGAGCAGTGCTGGCGGAGCGTAATTCGACCACGCGGGAGCTCGATTCGGCGGCGACTCTGGTGTCGTTGCTGGACGCGACGGTCGCGGCGGCTCCGGAAGCGGTGGCGCTGGTGGCCGCCGACGGTGCACAGACCACATATGCCGAGCTGGGTGCCCGGGTCAATCGGTTGGCCCGGTACCTGGTCGCGCAGGGTGTGGGTCCGCAGGACCGGGTCGTGCTGGGGTTGCGGCGGTCGGTGGATCTGGTGGTCGCGATGTACGCGGTCGCCACCGCCGGTGGTGTGTATGTGCCGGTGGATCCGGATCAGCCGGCCGAGCGGACCGGTTACATCCTGGACACCGCGGCACCGGTCTGCGTGCTGACGAACACCGCGACCGGATTCGGCGCGGGTGACGGTGTCGCGGATACGCCGGTCGTAGTGCTCGACGAGTTGGATCTCTCGGGCTTCGCCGCTTCCCCGATGTCCGACGGGGAGCGGGTCGCGCCGTTGCGGGCGTCGAATACGGCGTATGTGATCTTCACGTCGGGTTCGACGGGTCGTCCGAAGGGTGTGGCGGTGCCGCATGCGGCGATCGTGAACCAGTTGCGGTACATCACGGCCGAGTTCGGGCTGGATGCCTCGGACGCGATCCTGCTGAAGACAGCCGCGACATTCGACCTGTCGGTGTGGGAGTTCTGGCTGGCGGCGGTGTCCGGCGGCCGGATGGTCATCGCGTCGCCGGACGGTCATCAGGACCCGGCCTACCTGAACAGCTTGATGCGTGGCGAGGGCGTGACGACACTGACGGTGGTGCCGTCGATGTTGGAGGCGCTGCTCACCGCGGACGAAGGTACGCCCGGTTCGCTGCGACGGGTGCTCGCTATCGGTGAGGCCCTGCCCGCGGCGACCGCGCAGCGGATGCTCACTGCCCACCCGGGTACCGGGTTGTTCAACCTCTACGGTCCGACCGAGGCCGCGGTGTCGGTCACCACGCATACCGTCACCGATGCCGATGTGGCGTCGGTGCCGATCGGTGTGCCGCAGTGGAACAGCCGTGTGTATGTGTTGGATTCGCGGTTGCGTCCGGTGCCCGACGGTGTGGCGGGTGAGTTGTATCTGGCGGGTGCGCAGTTGGCGGTCGGGTATTTCGGTCGGCCGGATCTGTCCGCGGACCGGTTCGTGGCCGATCCGTTCGTGCCCGGTGCCCGGATGTATCGGACCGGCGATGTGGTTCGCTGGACACCGGCCGGTGAACTGGATTATGTGGGTCGCTCCGATTTCCAGGTGAAGATTCGTGGTTTCCGGATCGAGCTGGGGGAGATCGAGGCGGCGTTGCTGGCGTTGCCGGAGGTCGCGCAGACCGCGGTGGTGGCGAAGTCGGATCCGCGGACCGGGGATCGGCTGGTC
>NZ_JBEXLL010000174.1:0-2621 GCF_040609955.1 Nocardia sp. NPDC004568 | reverse complement strand
CATACTGCGGCGGGTTCGATTCCGTCGCTCGAGCATGTGTTCGTGATCGGTGAGGCGTTGCCGCCGGAGACGGTGTCGGCGATGCACGCGATTTCGGATGCGGCTGTGCACAATTTGTATGGTCCGACCGAGGCTGCGGTGTCGATCACGTATTGGCAGGCCACTGGTCAGGAGACCAATAGTGTGCCGATCGGTGTGCCGCAGTGGAATTCGCGCGTGTATGTGTTGGATTCGCGGTTGCGGCCGGTTCCTGCCGGTGTGACGGGTGAGCTCTATCTGGCGGGTGATCAGCTCGCGCGGGGTTATGTGACCCGACCCGATCTGTCGGCGGATCGTTTTGTGGCGAGTCCGTTCGATGCGGGTCAGCGGATGTATCGCACGGGTGACCTGGTGCGGTGGAGTCGGGCCGAGGTCGCGGCAGAGGGCGGGACCGAGTCGCAGCCGGTGCTGGAGTATCTGGGTCGTACCGATTTCCAGGTGAAGTTCCGTGGTCAGCGGATCGAGTTGGGTGAGATCGAGTCGGCGTTGCTGGCGCAGCCGGTGGTGAGCCAGGCCGTGGTGACGGTCGCGGCGTCGGATCTGGGTGAGCAGTTGGTCGCCTATGTGGTGCCCGTGCCCGGTGAGCAGGTCGTTTCCGGTGTGTTGCTGGAGTCCCTGCGTGATGTGCTGCCGGTGTACATGATTCCGGCCGTGGTCATGGAGCTGGATGCGTTCCCGTTGAACACTTCCGGGAAGCTGGATCGTAAGGCGTTGCCGGCGCCGGTGTTCGAGACCAAGCAGTTCCGTGCTCCCTCGACTCCGATCGAGGAGATCGTGGCGGGTGTGTTCGCCGACGTGCTGGGAGTGCAGCGGGTCGGTGCCGACGATGATTTCTTCGCTCTGGGTGGTAATTCGCTGATCGCGACTCAGGTCGCGGCGCGTCTGGGTGCGGCGCTGGATACCACCGTGCCGGTGCGGTTGTTGTTCGAGGCCGGCACTGTTTCCGTATTGGCTGCTCGGATCCAGGAGCAGGCCGGTTCCGGTGGCCGGGTGCCGTTGGTGCCGCAGCAACGTCCGACCCGGACGCTGCCCTCGGGAGAGGTTGTCGGTGCCGCGCCGCTGTCGCTGGCGCAGCAGCGGATGTGGTTCCTGAACCGGTTCGATCAGGAGTCGGCCGCTTACAACTTGCCGATGGCGATCCGTTTGTCGGGTGCCCTCGACGTCGAGGCGTTGCGTGCGGCCGTCTCGGATCTGGTGGCGCGGCACGAGGTGCTGCGGACGGTGTATCCGGAGACCGATTCCGGTCCGGTGCAGCTGGTGCTGCCGGTCGGCGACGCCGCACCTCGACTCGAGGTGCGTTCCGTCGCGGCCGCAGATGTTGTTCCGGCGGTGTCGGGGCTGGCGTCGACCGGTTTCGATGTGACGGTCGAGGTGCCGTTGCGGGTCGCGCTGTTCCGGGTGCGCGATGCGGCGACCGGCGATGCGGTGACGGGTGACGAGCCCGCGGCCGGTGTGGCGGGCGAGTTCGTGCTGGCGATGGTGGTGCACCATATCGCCGGTGACGGCTTGTCGGTGGGTCCGCTGACGCGGGACCTGATGATCGCTTACGCGGCGCGTACTGCCGGCGAGGCGCCGGGTTGGGCGCCGCTACCGGTGCAGTACGCCGACTACAGCATCTGGCAGCGTGAGCTGCTGGGTGACGAGGCCGATCCGGAGTCGATCGCGGCCGCGCAGATCGCTTATTGGCAGTCTGCGCTGGCCGGGGTGCCGGATCAGTTGGATCTGCCGACCGATCGGCCACGTCCGGCCGTCCAGTCCTTCGCCGGTGGGCGGGTCGAGGTCGCGATCGACGCGGAAACCCATGCCGGATTGGTACGGGTGGCGCAGCAACAGAACGCCACGCTGTTCATGGTGGTGCATTCCGCGTTGGCGGTGTTGCTGTCGCGCCTGTCGGGCACCGACGACATCACCATCGGTACCCCGGTCGCGGGTCGTGGTGAGCAGGCGCTCGATGATCTGATCGGTATGTTCGTGAACACGCTGGTGTTCCGGACACAGTTGGAGCGTGGTGAATCCTTCACCGGTCTGCTGGGTCGTCAGCGGGAAGCCGATATCGCGGCGTTCGCGCACGCGGATGTGCCGTTCGAGCGGCTGGTGGAGGTACTCAACCCGGCGCGGTCGACCGCGCGGCATCCGCTGTTCCAGGTGGGCTTGACCTTCCAGAACTTGGCCGCCTCCGTGCTGGAGCTGCCGGACCTGACGGTTTCCGGGGTGGATTTCGATGCCGAGATCTCCCAGTTCGACCTGAACCTGCTGCTCGGCGACTCCTACGACACCGCCGGGGCCCCGAACGGTGTGGCCGGTTACCTGACCTATGCCACCGCCCTGTTCGACCGTGCCACGGTGGAGGGCTTCGCGGCGCGGTTCGTGGGTCTGCTGCGGGAGATCGTGGCGGCCCCGGAGACGCCGGTCGGTGATCTGGAGATCCTGGCGCCGGTCGAGCGCACGAAGATGTTGGCGGAGTGGAATGCGACCGAGCACGCGCTCCCCGAGGGGCTGTTGCTGGATGGGTTCGATGCCGCGGCTGCGGCGTATCCGGATCGGGTGGCGGTTTCGTTCGAGGGGACGAGTCTGTCCTATGG
>NZ_JBEXLL010000173.1:0-2756 GCF_040609955.1 Nocardia sp. NPDC004568 | reverse complement strand
CGCGCCTGGGTGGCAGTGGGCGTCGCCGCCTTCCTCTGCGGTGAATCTCAAGAGTTTCTTCGGCGCAGTGAGGTGCCGGTATAGCTTTCGCGGGTCGGGCTCGTCGGTGGCGGAGTAGAACAGGTCGTCGGTCGCCTCGCACACCAGCACGGGGCAGGTGATCTTTTCCGCGCTCCCGTCGCCCAGGTTGTATCGGGCGTACTCGGCCAGGAATTTCCGGTCGGTCGAGGTCCCCGTGACGTAGCGGCCGTGGTCGCAGGCCCAGCGCAGAGTCGGGCTCTGCTCACGGGCGTCGGCGATCATCTGGTCCAGTTCCTCGTCGTGCTCGGCTGCCGCGCGTTGGACCACCTCGTCGTGCGGCAGCGGGAGGTGCACGGTCAAAGCGGAGACGGCGTCGAAGACACCGTCGACGGCGACGACGGCTGCCAGGCGTGGCTCATAGGCCGCCGCGCGGGGCGCGAGGTAGCCGCCGAGACTGACGCCGAGCAGCGCGATGCGGGCCGGGTCGATGCTCGGGTCCTGGGTGAGGAAGTCCAGGACGGGACCGACCACGTTCTCCCAGTCCGGTCGAAAGGTCAGCCCGTCCTGGTGGATGGCCGCAGGCTGGCCGGGGCCGTCGAAGGTCAGGACGTGGTATCCACGTTCCTGTCCGCCGACGGCGCCGAAGAAATGCAGCTCCTCGGCGGCGCCGTCGAATCCGTTGTGCATGACCAGCGTCGGCTTCGGGCCTTCGCCAGCCGCCCGATAGAAGTAGCCGTGCAACATGGTGTCCTCATACGGGATCCGTACGGGGGTGATACCGGGGATGTGGGCGACGGCATCACGGAAGCAAGCGACACCGCGCTGGTAGGCGTGGTCGATGCGCGGGTCGCTGGGGTTGCCGTGCAGGAAGAACTCGGCCGCCCGGTAGTAGGTGGAAGCACGCAGCAGCCCGTCCCGGGCACTGACGGGGTGGCTTGTGCGGGCTTCGGCCTCCAGACGCTCAGCGGTGGACAGCCAGGCGTCGTGCCAGCCGTCGTAGTCGCCGGAGGTGACTTGCGAGGCGGTGGCGACGACTTCACCGACGTCCGAGCCGCCGTAGACGGCCGGGCCGAGAGTGCGCAGGGTCTCGAACCAGAACTGCTGATCGTCTGGGAACATCAGCGGCTTCATCGCATCTCCCTTTCACAGAGGGCGCGGAAGGCCCGCGCGGGCCGACCGGTGAGGCGCTGGACAGTGTCGGTGACGCGGTCCTCCGCCCCTTCGGCGATGGCACGGTCCATGCCGGCCAGCATGGCCGCGAACTCCACCGGGAGCAGCGCCGTGAGGCGATCGCGCAACTGCTCGTAGGACAGACGGCGGTGGACCACGGGCCGACCGGTGACCTCGGTGACGATCGCGGCGACGTCGTCGTAGCTGAGGGCCTCGGGTCCGGTGAGGACGAGGTCGGTGTTGGGGGCTTGCTGGTCGGTCAGGGCGTGGACGGCGACGGTGGCGATGTCCTCGGCGTCGATGAAGCCGACCCGGCCGTTGTCGGTCGCTGTCCAGATGGTGCCGTCTTCACGGATGCTGTGCGCGTGCGCGTGTGTGCCGGTGAAGTTCTGCATGAACCACGAGGGCCGCAGCGCCGCCCACTGTTCGAACAGATCAGGCAGAGCCTGGTGCACCGTTCCCACCGCAGGGCCGCCCTCGGGTATGGCCGAGGAGCTCAGCAGCACCGCGCGGTGCACGCCGCTGGTGCGTGCCCGCTCGAGGAAAGGCAACATGACCGCCGCCGGGTCGGACTCGCCCTCGGGCGGTATGAGGTAGACACGGTCGACGCCGTCGAGGGCGGCAGTATAGGTGGCGGGGTGATACCAGTCGAAGCGGACCGGCTCGGCTCCGGAGACCGGGGTGGCTTGACGACTGGCCGCTTTGACGCGGTGACCGGCGGCTGTCAGCTGTGCTGTGGTGCGGCTGCCGGTAGTGCCGGTGGCGCCGATGACCAGCGTGGTGCCGGTGGTCATCGGCTACTCCTGGTGAAGTCGGTGCCGGGTTCGAGGACGGCGAGGGGGTTCCAGTAGTCACGGTAGGAGGCGATGCGCCCGTGCCGAACCGTGACGACGGCGATGTAGGTCATGTCGAAGGGAGCGTCGGTCTGAACCAGACGGCCGACGCCCCGCATCTCGACCACGATGGTCGCGGGATCAGTGGTCTGGTGGATCCGCAGGTCAGGGAAGTCGTGCAGATCGATGTGGCCGGGGTAGTGGCGCATGTAGGCGGCGATGGCCTCCTTGCCCTCCAGCCGCTCGGGCCAGCCCGGTGGCGCGAAGGGGAATTCCATGATGCCGTCCTCGGTCCAGAGGTCGACCCAGCCGGCGATGTTCTTGTCCAGTAGCAGCCGCAGGCTGTGGCGGTAGAGATCCGCCGGAGAAGTCGGTGTGGACATGAGTTTCCTCCATCTCGTAGACATCTCATATAATCCGGACCCAGGGTCCGCTTTTACGATACGGACCCTGGGTCCGTTTTTGCAACCGGAGGAACCGTATGCCCGAGCGCAAGCCCCGCAAGGACGCCGCCCGTAACCGCGCGGCCGTCCTGGCGGCCGCCGACGCCCTCTTCGCCCGCAGCCAGAGCCCTGACGACCTCACCATGGCCGACATCGCAGCAGCGGCCGGCGTCGGCAAGGCCACACTCTTCCGGGCCTTCGGTGACCGTGCCGGGCTGCTCCGTGCGCTGTACGAGGCACGACTCGAACCGATCAAGGGAGCTGTCGAAGCCGGCCCGCCACCCTTGGG
>NZ_JBEXLL010000172.1:0-2796 GCF_040609955.1 Nocardia sp. NPDC004568 | reverse complement strand
TCGGTCACTACCTCGTCACCCACGCTGGGATTGTCAAACACGCTGCGGGGCAGCGCAAGCTGTCACCAAAACTCATTCTGAACTGATCTCTTAGCCCGGTACAGGGCGAGCGACCACGCGGACCTGCACGATCGGGGAGGGGCTCCTCGCGGAGTGGGCGGAGGGATCGGGTGCCGCTTCGGCTCGAACTCGGTTTCGAGATCGGGGGAGCGTGGCTCGACCACGAACGTAGCCCGTTCATCTGGCTGATCGCTCACGAGGGTGAGGACACGTTCGAGGAAGCGATGAACGCTTCTGGGCCTCGCCGAAACGGGAAGCGCTCGGACTCGATCCCGCGCAGTACCTCGTCGGCCGGGAGGTCAGGGTCGTCGATCCGGTTCAGTGAGCCGGAAGCAGATGCGCCGAACGTTCTTCCGGCGTCAATGATCGATATGCTCGCGCCCTGGCTCGCATGCGGCGTTCGTCCAGGTCGACGTCGACGGGCCAGATGCGCGCCGTGCCGTCGAAGGACGCGGTGATCACGTGGTCTGCGGTGGGCATCCACTCGACATCGGTGATCCGGTCCCGGTGGAAGCCGATGACTCCGATCTCGTGGTGGGCCTGAGCGTCCCATAGGCGGACAGTGCGGTCGTAGGAACCGGTCGCTATCCGGGTGCCGTCGGGCGACCACGCGACACCTTTGACCCTCGCGGTGTGTCCGCGTAGGACCGCGGTCGATTCTCCTGTCTCCCTGCTCCACAGCCGAGCGGTGTGATCGGCACTGCCGGTGACCAGGTGCGACTCGTCGGGCCACCAGGCAACGGAATCGAGCCAGTTTCCGTGCCCGATGAGCGTTGTCACGAGTTCGGCATGCGGGCCTTCGGGGACAGCTGGGCGGCTTCGCGGATCATCTCGGTGTCGATAGTGGCCAGGCGCGTCCATTCGGTGCCGGCTCGCCCGAGGGCGACTGTCGAATCCTTGGCGCAGGTGGTCGCCTATTCCGGTGTTGCCGAGATATCGAGGACCGGCTCGAGGTGCTGCGACCTTCCGTGACACTTGCTGCGCCGCGGGATCCGGTTCGTGAACTGTCGCGTCGGCAGCGACCGAATCACCGTTGGGCACCATGCGATACACAGGTCCGCGATGCCCGGCTGTCTGGCGGCTCTCGGCTCCTGTCGGGGAGAACGCCCACACACGCGCGGTCCCGTCGCCTTCACCGATCACAAGGGAGCATCCACCGACAGATCGGGGTAGTCCTCGACGTGGGTCAACACCTATTCGCCGATACCCTCCGACACCCGCCGCAGGAATGCGGCGTCCCGGCGCGTGGATTCGTCGACGAAGGCCGCGACGGCCGCCCCGGCCGACAGCCGGTGGTCGTCGCGCAAGGCGGTATCGACGCAGCGCAGAAATCGTGCACGTTCCTGCTCGCCGGCCAGCGTGAACAACTCCTCAGCCTGGTTCATCAATCTGATAGCCGGGCTGCGCCTTCCCGACGCGGTTCTTCGTCGGATCGACCAGGAGGTAGCTCTGCCCCGACTTCGGCGCAGCGGCTCCGGGCTATCCAGGACCGAACCGGAAGTCTTGCCGCCAGCCCGTACGGAGTCGCTCGGCCACGGGGGGATATTCGAGTGCTCTGGCCTGCGGCGCGGCCGGCCTGGCGCTTCCGGCCACGAAGACGCACGCCATCAATGCCACAACGATTCCCGCGGCGAGGAAGAATCGCGCGTCGTCTGTCATCAGGGCAGCGCCGCCGCAGATGACTGCGAGCGACATCAGCGCCTTGTAGATGAGGCCGTAGGGCGCTCTGGCCTTGTCGGTCGCCTGGTGCGTCGATTGACAACTGCGACAACGAGGTACGTCGATAGATGTTGTGTAGACGGTCTTCATCGCGCCATCCAACTCCCCGCGCCGCAACTGAATGTTGTAAGGCTGTCCATCGGAGTTCGAGTTCGCGTCACCTTCACAGAACCAGCATTGCGCAGTGTTCATGCTCGTCGGTCCCTTGGTTCGTCGTTCGTCCAGTTCATTGAACAACAGATACAGCCGCGGTGGTGCCTCATCGGGCGTCACGGCGGCGATCGGGAGTTTCGACCACCACACAATTCCAGCTGGGCACAGCAGGTTTGGACACCCCACCACTGGGCGGCCGGGCAGAACCGGCCGAAAGGATGCACCGGCCCGAACGAAGTAGACGCCCCCGAACGCCTCACCGCGAGTGTTCGCTCGGATGGAGGGGAGGAGGCCCGGGGCTGTCCGGACATCGACAGCCTGTTCCACGGCGCAGCCCGGGCGTCCCGTCAGCGAGTGAACAGTTCGAACTGGTTACCGGATTGGCGGCAGAACCAGGTCTTGCCCAGCCCTTCCTGGCCGAATCTGCTGACTCCGTTCGCGACACATGCTCCATGTGTCGGGTAGTAGCCGACGGTGGTATCGGCCGCCGCTACACCAGCCGCGCCGAAGGTGAAGGCCGCGATCATCGCCCCAGTGATCAGTTGCTTCATCATGCGGGCAGTCTATAGTGGGGGCCACCGCCGCGCCCCTGAATTACGTTGACGGATCAGAGGTTTCGTGGAATTCATCGACCGCTGCCCGCACTGCCGCGGGCGCGGCCCACATCCACCGCTTACCAGCGGCCCCGGGCCTGCCCGGGAACGGCGCTGCACTGTACCGTCGGGGATGGAAAGATGGATCGGAATATTCCCGCGGTCGACCAGTGGAGCTCAGGAGTCTCAATGAAGTTGTCAAGCCGTGAGCGCGACCGGCGGAGCGGGGGTGAATACCCGATCGTCGCGAAGCAACGCCCACAACACCGAG
>NZ_JBEXLL010000171.1:0-2798 GCF_040609955.1 Nocardia sp. NPDC004568 | reverse complement strand
CATCGTATGCGAGTAGGCGCGGAATCCGCAGGTAGTCACCGCGATCTGACCGTTTCGCCCTGATCGGTTCAGCTATGCTCGGCCACGTTGCCGCATACAATCGCATATTATCTGCGGTAACCTTCATTCTCGCCATCACACGAGCTGGTGCGACGCCGGTCCCCGAGCCGGGCGACTCCGTGATTTATCTGCGGTAGAGCCTTGTCGGGGTACCGAACACGACAGGAGACGGGTCAGGGTGGGCCGATCGCGGGCGTTTCCGGTACGCGGTGCGCGGCTGGCCGACGCGGTGGCTGCCTATCTGGCGACGATCCCGGTCGCCAACACCCGCCGCGGCTACGCCATCGCGCTCAACCAGCTCGTCACCGACTTCGGCGCGGACACCGATGTGGCGTTGCTGGAGGCGGAGCGGGTGGGAGGCTGGTCCACTCTCGTGTGGGGTGGCCGGTCGGCGCAGACGGTCAACGTGCGGCTGGCCGCGCTGCGCGGGGCATGCGAGTACTGGCGGGCCCAGCAGTGGCTGGTCGGTGATCCATTGTCATGGTTGAAGTCTCGGTCGACGCCACCGGACCATTTCCGGGCCCTGACCCGCGACGAGGTGGACCGCATCCTGGGCTCGGATACGTCGCTGCGTGAGCGTGTGTTGTGGCGCATGCTGTACGAGACCGCCGCCCGGGCCGATGAGCTGCTGATGCTCGACATCGGCGACCTCGATATGCCGAACCGGTGCGCCACCGTGACCCGCAAGGGCGGTGCCCGCGACATCGTGGCGTGGCAGACCGGCACCGCGCGGCTGTTGCCGCGTCTACTCGCCGGCCGCCGCCAAGGTCCGGTGTTCCTGACCGACCGCAAGGCCAAACCCGATGTGGCCGCACCCGATATCGACCCCGACACCGGACGCGCACGGTTGTCGTACCGGCGGGCCCTGGAATTGTTCGAGCACCACACCACCGATTTCGGCCGCGGGCCTTTCACACTGCATCAACTGCGCCATTCCCGGTTGACACACGCCGCGGAGGACGGAGCGTCCACACCGATGCTGATGCGGATGAGCGGACACGCCTCAGTGCGGTCACTCGGCGAATACGCCCGCCCATCCGCCGGGGCCCTGATCCGGTGGCAAACCGGCACCGACCCCGCCGCCCGCAAGCGCACGCAGTGGCGATGACTCGAATAGGCGGGGCGGTGAAGCACAGTCGCTTGCGCGGGAGCCTCCGCCGTGGTTCATCGGCCCGCCCTCACCCAGAGGCAGGGGCATTATATTGCAAACAGTCTCATGTGACGGGTGAGAGTCGTTGAGAGGCACGGAGTTGGTAAGGGCCTTGTCGGATGCACGTGATGAAGTACTCGACAAGCTGACACGAGCGGCTACAGCCGCCGCCGATCTGCACAGGCAGATCGGGGTGGATGCCCCTCGCAGTTCTGCCAGTGTGCTCCCTGACGCCGACTCGGCAGGTAGGTACACCCTCGACCCGGCCGCCCACGACAAGGTCTCGGCTGCCGATCCTGGGTTGCCTGTTGTCGCGCGAACGTCGGAGTCCATGGATCCTGCGGTGGCCGATCAGGTATGCCGAAATTTCGAGCTCGGAAAATTGACGCGAGATCCAGAACGCGCCTTGGGGGGCCATGCGAATGTGGCCTGGCGTTTCGACACCGATCGGGGATCGTTCTTCGTCAAGGATTTCAAGTGCGATGATGCCGATCTGGAAGGGTCTATTCCCCGCCTGGAGCGAGGTTTCAGAGAGCTGGAGCAACCCCTTGCGCAGAGGGGGCCCGCTAGTGGAGTGAAGGTACCGACCCCGGTACCGGTTCCCGGGGAGAATCGTGCGATCAGTGAGATCGACGGCAAGTATTTCCGGGTCCACGAGTGGGTGGATGCCCGACCACTCACTCAGGTGCCGCTCACGCCCGAGGTATCCGAGCGGGTAGGGCGCACGTTGGCCGGTATCCATCGCGTGGCGCCGGCCGGTGAAGTCAAACCCAACAATCTCCCGTTCACCGAGGACCGATGGCATGCCATCGCCGACCGGGTCCAGCCCCGCGCACCAGAAGCCGCAGGACTCATACATGAGAACGCATCGTTGCTGTCCCGAGTCCACCACGCCACCTACCAACCCACACCACCGGGTCCTGTCGTGTTCACCCACGGCGATCTCCAACACCCGGGAAACATGCTGAAGCTCGACGACGGTTCGATAGCAATCATCGATTGGGATCGAGCGGACAATATCGCCGCGTCGTACGAAGCTGTGGAGGCGGCTGGTGGGCTCGCCGTCACCAAAGACAATGTTGTGAATCAAAAGCGTTTCCTGGCAGGGATCCGCGGCTACATAGACGGTGGAGGCTATCCCATCCCCCCACAGCGTGAAATTTTCGGGAACTGGGTGGATAAATGGGCGCGGTGGGCCGAACACCACACCGAGCTGTTCAGGTTCGACGACGAGCCACATAAATTCAATTCCGAGAGCTGTCGATCGACCGTCCAACGGACTATCAACCTGTTCGAATCGATCGAACGCGGGCACCGGAGCTGGCTCGACGAAATACAAGGATTGAACAGTAATGCCCCCACAGCAGGGCCGATGAGTTGAAGAATTCTGCCACAAAGCATTCCCGCCTCACACAGCAGCACGTGGACTCCGGCATGCCGGCCACCGCTGAAGGTTGATGGTCGAGTAGGCTCGCGGGCTGTGACCACGCCAAACTGACTGGGCCCCGATGGCGGATCCACCGATCATGCGAGTTGCGGTTGGTTGAACTCGGTCGGTGTCCATCGCTGCCGGAACGCTTCGGGAGTG
>NZ_JBEXLL010000170.1:0-2821 GCF_040609955.1 Nocardia sp. NPDC004568 | reverse complement strand
CGGCGGTGTGGGCGTGGTGTTGTTCGGCCAGGGCTTCGCCGTGCGCGGTCGCGGCGGTGCGGTAATGGACGATGGCGATCTGGGCGCCGTCGTGGTTGGTTCGGGCCAGCAGGTCATCGGTCACCGAGGTGTAGAAGCCGGCAGTACCTTCGAAACCGGCGCGGCCCGCCCGTGCGGGCCACTGCTCGTTCTCGTCCGGATTGGACGAACGTCCCAGCATCAACGCGTGCAACCCGCCACGATCATTGATCTTGTCGCTGATCACCACATCGAAACCACGGCCCAGCATCGGGGTGCCGATGGTCACCCGCCCCAGAACTTGTTGTTTTTCTATACCGTTTTCTTTGTATTTGTGTATATATTGGCCTCCAGCGAGGTCTCTGACCTTCTGCAGGCCTTCCTCTGCCTTGTTGTTGTCGCGGAATTCGGCGAACCATTCGCCATCGATCGTTTCCATCGATTCTTCGACGACCCCGGCCTTTTTCAACATCAGCGAGAACTTGTGTGCCGTATCAGGGAAGGGGCTGATCACCAGCACCGGCCGCCCTAATGCCTGCAACTCCTTCACCCGCAGAACAGCGGCCTTCAATCTCTCGGTATCGGTGTGGAACACACGATCGGGTTCCACCACCAGATTCGAGGTCTGGTATGTGGGTACTTTCGCAAAACCACCCGCACCCGGGAAGTTCTGCTGGATCTCGGCCACGGTCCGTTCCATCGTGCCCGACATCAGCAGCAGACGCTTATAGCGGGCGAGCACCTCGCCGATTGTGGACTCCGTCATCCCCTTCCCGTCGGTGAATACGCTGTACCCGTAGATCGCCTCCAGCATCTTGTGCCGGCCACCGAACCAGCGACTATCGGTATTGATCTTCGGATTACTGAGAGGTTTCCCGTACTGATCCAGAATCTGGATCTTGCCGTCGAAAGCGATGAAGTCCCGACGCTCCTTCAGACGACCCGCCTTGTAGTCCAGGAAAGCTTCGGCCATCCTGAGGTCTTCCTCTGTGAACGCCTGACCGGTATGCCGTTTCCACAGTTCACTCACGATCGCGAGCGAAAAATCAGGTCGCCGACGCAGGGTCTGCGACGTCAGCTCCCGCGCCATCCTCCACTCGTCGGCGGTGAACGCCCGACCACCGAGCGCAGCGAGCTCTTTCCACAATTTCTCTTCGCGAAGATTCCTGCGCTTGCTTATCAAATCGTCTGCAAGGAATTCCTTTCGCTGGCCCATCAAAACAGCCTTCATGAAATCCCGCAGCCGCTCCACATGCACTTTCTCGGCCGCCGGCGCCTCGACACGTTCCCCGTCGGAAAGATAGTGTGTTTTCCGGTTGTGTACCAGTACCGCGTCCGCCTCGTCGATCGTCGCGGATTCCCCCGGCGGCGGCCGCTTGAACAAATCAGCGGACACCAGCTCATCATCGGTCATGAAATAGGCGGTCGGCCGATCCGGTTCCCCCGGTGGGTTCTGCGGATCCCACCGGGAGGCCTCATAACCCAGACTGCGCATCATGTGCGTGAATTCCCGAAACGCACTGTTGGCCAACACCTGGGTCGTGGTCACTGTCTGGTCGACCCGCATAATCTGCCCGCTCGACAGCTCGACCGGCGCACTACGCGAAAGTCGCTGCAACGCCTCCAGCCCCGCAACGATCGTCTTGCCCTCCCCGGTGTTCATCTGAAGCGACGCGAACCCACGCTGACCGAGCAACCACGCAGTCGCCTGAGTCCAGCGCGGCACCTTCTCTATCCCCCAAGCCATCGAAGCCAACGTCCGCAACAAGGCCTCCACAGGGTCACCGTGCTCGAGCACAGCCCTGCGCTGCTCCCACGATTCAGCGGCCAACTCCCCCTCCCGCAGCCCATACAACCGCACCGCATCCTCAGCCGCCGCCTGGAACTGACTCACCTGCTCGACGGTGGCCGCCGTCCTATCCACCGAGAACGGCAGATCCGCGATCTTCCGCTCCAACACCTCGGCCAGCAGCCGGTCACTCACCACCGCATCCGACACCCCACCCGCAACATCCTGATCAGCATCGACCCGATCCCCGTCCTTCGAGCCCGATTCGGGCCCGCGGTCCCCCTCAGACCCGACCCTGTCATCCACCGACACCCCCGACGCGCCCTCATCGGCGGTCGAACCACTCTCACCTCCCCGAGCCTCGACCCGCGATCCGGCACCCGGCTCGGCGGAATCCCCGGGTGCCGACACCGATCCGCCCAACCCAGCCGACCCGGCCACATCTGCACCCGCACCAGACCCCGGCCCGCCCATCGGCCGAGCACTGGCGCCATCACCACCGACACCACCGTGACCCCACTCGACCCGAGGCACGAACTCCGCCGGTATCACCGCACCATCACCCCCCGGCGCCACAATCGGTCGTCCCCCAGACGCACCCACCCGCGCAGGGTCGGTCACCGCCACACGCGATTCCGCCGACACACCGCGCTCCCCCCCAGCACCCCGGCCCGTCTCCGCTCGCACCCCACCCTGGCCCTCGACACCCCCGCCCGCCTCGACATCCACCGGATTCCCAGCCGGCTGCACCCCTGGCCGCGCCACCGCAGCCGCAGCAGGCGCGGCAACCTCCCCGGGCATCGACACCAGCCCCGCACCGGCATCCGACCCGACCACGGTCGCCAACCCGGCCGACGTAGCCAGATACCCACCCTCACCGGACCCCGCCCCGCCCGCCGGCCGAGCACCGCCACCCTCCCCACCCACACCACCGAGACCCCGATCCGTCCGCGGCACGAACCCAGGCACCACCGGCGCAATCGCCGCACCATCATCCCCGAGCACCTTCCCGGC
>NZ_JBEXLL010000169.1:0-2823 GCF_040609955.1 Nocardia sp. NPDC004568 | reverse complement strand
TTCGGCCTCGAGACTCGCGCCTGCGGCGCATGCGCTTCGAGGCCGAAACGGCGAGACGGGCCGCAACCCTTGGAGGTGTCTCGCAACACTCGACGCAGGGGGTTGCGTCGGCATGCGAATGGCTCGGTTCGCATCCGGACTCCTGCGCGTTGCGGCTGCGTTCTGCGCCGGGCCGCACACGGCCGGTGAAATGGATACCACTGGCGCCACCTCGGGTACGCCCGGCGTCGGTCGGCGTGCGCGAACGGACTCCTCACTCCTGCGCCTCGTATCGGTGCGAGTACTTCGCGTCCGGCCGCCTTCACCGACAGACGCACCACCTCGGCGCCGAGTTCGCCGAGGCCCGCAACGGGTGGAGGCCCATCCACCGACGGGAGGTGCTCCACAGTGGGATTCCGCAGTCTGCCAACCGCACGTCGCGGGCCGCCTGGGCCGGGGGGCGCCACGCCGGGGCCGCGGGAGCCGCGCCCCACGCCTACGCGGGCGGCGCCAGAGATAATGGACGGTGTGACGGAGCGGATCAGCAATCCGGCGGTGCTCGTGGTCGACGACGACGAGGATGTACTGGCGTCGGTGGAGCGAGGTCTGAGATTGTCCGGGTTCCGGGTGAGTATCGCCCGGGACGGGGCGGCCGCGCTGCGTGCGGTGTCGGAGGAGGCGCCCGACGCTGTCGTCCTCGATATGAACATGCCCGTGCTGGACGGGGCGGGGGTGGTGACGGCCCTGCGGGCGATGGGGAACGAGGTACCGATCTGTGTGCTGAGCGCGCGCAGTTCGGTCGGGGACCGGATCGCGGGCCTGGAGTCGGGTGCCGACGACTATCTGGTCAAACCGTTCGTCCTCGCGGAGCTGGTGGCGCGGATCAAGGCGCTGCTGCGGCGGCGCACCGATACGGCCACCCCGTCCGGCGGTCCGGATGTCGTCTCGGTCGGCCCGCTCCAGGTGGATACGGCAGGGTACCGGGCGATGCTGGCCGGCCGGGAGATCGAGCTGACCAAACGTGAGTTCGAGCTGCTCTCGACCCTGGCGCGCAATGCCGGCGTGGTGCTGAGCCGGGAGCGATTGCTGGAACTGGTCTGGGGCTACGATTTCGCGGCCGATACGAATGTGGTGGACGTATTCGTCGGCTACCTGCGTCGCAAACTGGAGGCCGACGGGACGCCCCGGCTGCTGCACACCATTCGCGGCGTCGGGTTCGTACTACGGGAAACGAAGTGATCGGTAACTCTTCCGGGCGAAGACGCCGCCGCTCGTATTCGCTGCGCACTCGAGTCGCCGGGGCGGCCGCGGCGGGAGCGGTGCTCATCGTGGCGGTGGTGAGCGCCATCGCCGTCCCCGCCATCGAGCACAACAACCTGCAGCAGACCGATCAGCAATTGCGGATCGCTTCGCGGCTGGTGCTGATCGAGCCGGTGGTCGCCGTCGGGGTGGTGAATCTGCTCGGTCCCGACCGCGATATGGCGCTGACCGTCCGGGACGAGGACCGGGTCCTCGCCTCCAGTTCCGTGGAGTTACCGGACCTGGAGCCCGGCGCCGAGACGGTCTCCGTGGACGACACTCCGTACCGGGTGCTGACCACTACGGAGAATCAACCCGCCGGCCGTTCGGTTTCGCTGGGTATCCCCGCGGCGGAGGCCGCCGAGCTGACCGCCGAACAGCAGCGCTGGGTGCTCTTCGGCGGTCTGCTCGCGATCGCGGCCGCGGCCGGTCTCGGCTGGTTGTTCGGCGGGCGGGCGGTCCGGCCGATCGTGGTGCTCACCCGGCAGGTCGGGGCACGCACCGGATACGGCGACGCCACTCCGGAACCGGTCGACAGTTCCGGAGTGCTGGAGGCCGAACAGCTGGCCGACGCGGTGAACACCATGCTGCGCCGGGTCGATCAGGCGCAGACCGAGACGGCCGCCGCCCTGGAGACCGCCCGGGATTTCGCCGCGGTATCGGCGCACGAACTGCGTACCCCGCTGACCGCGATGCGCACCGATCTGGAAGTGCTGGCGACTCTCGATCTCGACGAATCCCAGCGTGCCGAGATCCTCGCCGATCTACAGCGCAGCCAGGAGCGGGTGGAGACCACACTGGCCGCGCTGGAACGACTCGCCTCCGGTGACCTGACCTCGGAACGCGACCATATCGACACCGATGTCGCGGAGTTGCTGGACCAGGCCGCCCACGATGCCATGCGCCACTACCCCGGATTGACCGTCCGGATAGACACCGACGCCGAACTCGTCACCCGCGGCCTACCCGCGGGCCTGCGCTTGGCGGTGGACAACGCCGTCAAGAACTCGGTCCGGCACGGTGGCGCCACCGAGGCGCTGCTGTCGGCCCACCGCGCCGCCGACGACACCATCGTCCTCTCGATCGACGACAACGGGCACGGGCTGGCGGCCGCCGAGCGGGAGAGCGTGTTCGCCCGCTTCGCCCGGGGCAGCCGGGCCAGCAAGGGCGGATCGGGTCTGGGTCTGGCCCTGGTCGCCCAGCAGGCCCAGCTGCACGGCGGGCGGGCCTATTTCGACGACGGCACCCTCGGTGGCGTGCGGCTGGTGCTGGTCCTGCCGAATCGGCGGACCGGGAGTGTCGCCTCCGGCACCGCGGGCGCCGGGTCGGCCTGACGCGGCGGGCACCCTCGCCGGGCGACCTCCGGCCACGGGAGTCGGTGTCCCCTGATCGCGGCAGCGCCGCGCCACCTGTCGCGCGCGCCAGGACCGGGATCGGACACTGCCCGGGAGAGGCGCGGCGGAACATCGGTCCGTATCGGACGTCCGTGGCCCCGGGCAGGCCGCACCGGAACGGACTCGGCCCCGGAGCCGCTGCTCCGGGGCC
>NZ_JBEXLL010000168.1:0-2863 GCF_040609955.1 Nocardia sp. NPDC004568 | reverse complement strand
GCCGGGAAGGTGCTCGGGGATGATGGTGCGGCGATTGCGCCGGTGGTGCCTGGGTTCGTGCCGCGGACGGATCGGGGTCTCGGTGGTGTGGGTGGTGAGGGTGGCGGTGCTCGGCCGGCGGGTGGGCCGGGGGCCGGTGAGGGTGCGGATGTGGCCGGGGCGGTGGCGGGATCGGGTCCCGGGGCCGATGCGGGGACCGGTCCGGTGTCGATCCTCGGGGAGGTTGGTGAGCCCGTGGCGGCTGCGGCGGTGTCGCGGCAGGGGGTGGAGTCGGTCGGGAAGCCGATCGCTGCCGAGGCGGGTGGGGGTGTCGAGGGCGTGGGTGGGGTGCCGGCCGAGTCGCGGGCGGTAGCAGCGGAGTCGCGGGCGGTAGCAGCGGAGTCGCGTGGGGTTGTGGTGGAGTCGCGGGCGGTAGCAGTGGAGTCGCGTGGGGTGGTGGCCGGGCCTGGGCGGGTGGTTGCGCCGGGGCCGGTTGTGGCGCCGGGGGGTGATGGTGCGGTGATGCCTTCGGAGGTGCCTGGTTTCGTGCCTCGGGTGGAGTGGGGTCATGGTGGTGTCGGTGGTGGTGAGGGTGCCGGTGCTGGGCCGTCGGGCGGGGCGGGGCCCGGTGCGGGTGGGGGTGCGGCGGGGGCGGATACGGGTGCGGGTGTGGGGCCGGAGTCCGGGGATTCTGCCCGGCCGGGTTCGGGGGTTGAGGTGCGGGGAGGTGAGGTTCACCCGACGGTCGGTGAGGGCGTGTCGGTGGAGGGCGGGGTCGGGTCTGAGGGGGGTCGTGGGCCCGAGGCGGGCTCGGAGGACGGGGACGGGGTCGATGCTGATGCTGATCAGGATGTTGCGGGTGGGGTGGCCGATGCGGTGGTGAGTGATCATCTGTTGGCCGAGGTGTTGGCGCGAAAGTTGGCGGATCTGCCGTTTTCGGTGGATCGGGCGGAGGCCACCGTCGAGCAGGTGATGCAGTTCCAGGCGGCGGCTGATTATGCGGTGCGGTTGTTCCGGTTCCGCGAGCGGGAGTTGGCCGTCGAATCGTGGGAGCAGCGCCGGGCTGTGCTCGAGCACGGTGACACGGTCGAGGCAGTGTTGCGGATGTTCGCAGCCATGACTGCGGGGATAGAGAAGACGCCGCGCTGGACTCAGGCGCTGTCGTGGCTGCTCGGCCAGCACGGGTTCGCGACGATTCAGATGGCCACCGCGGAGGGTAAGACGATCGTGGCGGGGCTGGACTCGATGTGGCAGCTCGCGCGTGGTGCACCGGTCGAATTGCCGAGCGGGCAGCCGATGCGGGTCCACCATGTGGTGACCACGACGGAGACGCTGGCCAACAGCGGGTTGCGGGAACTGCAGCCGGTGATCCAGGGTCTCGGTTACGAGGTTTCTCGGTGGGATCCGCAGAATCCGTCGGGGGATCCGGTTCGGCCGACCGTGTATTACATGACCGTCGGCGAGCGGATCGACGCTATCTTGTACGAGCATATTCCGCCGGGGAAATCCGCGACGATCGACGAGGCGGACGCGGCACTGATACACGACCAGACAGAGCATTACCTTTCCGATGGGGAGCGTGTCAAGGCGTCGGCGGCCGAGCAAGCGCATGTGGAGCGGCTGCGGGATTTCCTGAAGGCCGTGTTGATGAGCCAGCGCAAGGAATTTATTGCAGACGATGTGGTAGGCACGCGCAGGAATCTTCGCGAAGAGAGGTTGTGGGGGAAGCTCGAGGCGCTCGGTGGCCGGGCGTTCACCGCCGAGGAGGCGAAGTGGGCGCGGGAGTTGACGTCGCAGATGCTGCGGCAGCAACCCGAACGGTCGCTTGCGATCGTGAGTCATTTGTGGGAGCGGCATACCGGTCAGGCGTTCACGGTCGAGGACCGCAATATGGCCGAAGCGTTTCTGGACTACAAGACGGGTCGTCTGAAGGCGAGATGGGACTTCATCGCTTTCGACGGCAAGATCCAGATTCTGGACCAGTACGGGAAACCGCTCAGTGATCCGAAGGTGAATACAGATAGTCGCTGGTTCGGTGGCCGGCACAAGATGCTGGAGGCGATATTCGGCTTCGACGTCTACACCGACGGGAAGGGGTCGACAGTGGCTACCGTCAGTGACGCGGTCGCCACCTATGATCGCCTGTTGCTGATGTCGGGCACGATGGAGCGGACCGCGGCCGAGATCCAGCAGAACTTCCCGGGCGCGGGTGGTTTGGCGAAGGTGCCCCGATACCAGCCCCCGAAACTGGTGGGGGAACCCGATCATGTGTTCCTCACCAATGCCGAAAGGTTGAAGGCCGCCGTCGAGCGGGTCAAGGAATTACAGGATCTGGGGCGGCCTGTCCTGGTGATCTGCCCTTCCAACGGTGTGGCACACCAGTTCTCGTTGATGTTGCACAAGGCCGGGGTCGTAGAGAAATCGATGGAAACGATCGCCGGCGAATGGTTCGCCCAGCATCGTGACAACAATAAAGCCGAGGAACATCTGCTGGAGGTCAAAGACCGCGCCGGAGGCCAATACATCCACGAATACACCGACGAAGAAACCGGTGAAAAAGAACGAAAGGTTCTGGGTCGGGTGACCGTCGGTACCCCGATGCTGGGCCGGGGTTTCGATGTGTCGATCACCGACGAGGTCAACGACCTGGGCGGGTTGCACGCGTTGATGCTGGGGCGTTCGCTCAACCCGGACGAGAACGAGCAGGGGCCCGCGCGGGCGGGCCGCGGTCGTAACGGTAGCTACAGCGTCTACACCTCGGTGACCGATGAGCTGTTGGCGCAGACCCGCCACGACGGCGCCCAGATCGCCATCGTCCATTACCGCACCGCCGCGACCGCGCACGGCGAAGCCCTGGCCGAACAACACCACGCCCACACCGCCG
>NZ_JBEXLL010000167.1:0-2984 GCF_040609955.1 Nocardia sp. NPDC004568 | reverse complement strand
TGCGGCAACGTGGCCGAGCATAGCTGAACCGATCAGGGCGAAACGGTCAGATCGCGGTGACTACCTGCGGATTCCGCGCCTACTCGCATACGATGCGACTTTCTCGCATCTGATGCGACCGACGGAGGTGACCGGTTTGGCGGGTTTCGGCGGTTCGGTGCCGGGTGGTGCGCGGCTGCACCTGGTCGACGGTGTCGCGTTGCTGCGGCCGGAGGAACAGGTGTTCGAGGCGATGTTGGCGGGATTCGCCAACCAGCAGTTGGCCCGGAACCTGGCCCGCACGACGGTGGAGGGCCGCGAGAACACGGTCAAGGCGTTCACCGGCTACGTCAATGTCTTCCCGTGGCAGTGGAGCCCGGCGATGGTCGATGAATGGCTGGGTGACCTGCGGTCCCTGCGGGATCTGAAGCGGTCGACGATCCGGTCCTACTCCGAGGCGATCCGGTCGTTCTGCCACTTCGTCACCGATCCGCTCTACGAGTGGCCGGCGACATGCGAGGAACGGTTCGGCAGCCACCCGATTCAGATCGTGCACGAGTGGAATACCGCGGTCCACGCTCAGGACACCGAGTCCGACCCGAAGAAGCGGGCATTCACCAAGGCCGAGCTGCACGCGTTCTTCGAGCACGCCGACAACCAGGTCGCGCGGATCCGGGCGTTCGGCCGCAAGGGTTGGCTGCCTGCGTTCCGGGACGCGACGCTGTTCAAGACCGTGTACTCGTTCGGCTTGCGGCGCAACGAGATCCGAATGCTCGACGCGGCCGACTTCGGGGTCAACCCGCACGCTCGGGAGTTCGGCCAGTTCGGGCGCTGCCAGGTCCGCTACGGCAAGGCGAAGAAGGGCTCGCCACCGAAGCGCCGTGGCGTGCTGACCGTCTGGGACTGGACACCTGAAGTGCTCGAGGAGTGGTTCACCGAGATCCGTCCGTTGTTCGGCGTCGACGGCAACCCGGCGGCCTGGCCGTCCGAGCGCGGATTGCGGATCGGCTGCCAGCGCCTGAACTCCCGCTTCGCCGCCTACCGAGACGCCCTCGGACTGGATGCGGGCCTGGACCTGCACAGTCTGCGAAGGTCGTATGTGACGCATCTGATCGAGGACGGCTGGGATCCTCGGTTCGTGCAGGAACAGGTCGGCCACGAGCACGCGTCCACGACCTCGATCTACACCTGCGTGTCCTCGGACTTCCGCACCCGCACCCTGCGCCGCCAGCTCGACGCCACCATCGCCGCCGCTCTGGACTCCCGGAAGGGGATGAACGCATGAAACGAACCGTCGGCTACACCTGGCGCCTGCGCGAACTGATGGCCACCCGAGGCAAGTTCAACGCCACCGAACTCGTCCACCTCCTTCATGAGCGCGGCATCAACTTGTCCGCCTCCCAAGTCCACCGCCTGGTCTCTGGAACGCCGGAACGGCTTTCTCTGCAGGTGCTTTCGGCGCTCTGCGACATCCTCGGCTGCACTCCCGCCGACCTGGTCGCGACCACCGCCGAAAACGCCGGCGTCAGCCGAACCGCCACCGACGATTTGGCCGGTCCGGTCCCGGCGAACGTCGCGAAGCTGCGCCCACGCGCCGCCCGGATCCTTCCTGACGCGTGAGCCCGGCCTACTGCACCGACGAACAGTTCGAGCGCTGGTTCAAGAAGGACTGCGCTCGATGCGGCCGCCACGGGTTCTTCGCCGCGACCTGGCCTGACGGCAAGGTCTGCCGGACCTGTCACGACCGGGCGTTGAGGATCCGGGGCCACTGCCCGACCTGCGGCATCGAACGAGTGCTGCCCGGCCTCCGGGCCGTCGACAAGACACCGATCTGCGCGGACTGCGCCGGGTTCACCGTCTCCTACCACTGCACACGTTGCGGGCACGAGGGCAAACTCCACGGCGGTCACCTCTGTTCGCGCTGCACCTTCGCCGATGAGCTCGCCGGCCTGCTCAGCGACGACACCGGCCGCGTCCGAACCGAACTCTCCCCACTGGCCGCGCACCTGCTGACGATGAACAGCTCCCTGTCGGGATTGTGTTGGCTCAAGCACCGCAAAGGCCGCGAGCGGGCACCCGCGGACCTACTCGCCGAACTCGGCCGCGGCGAAATCGAGCTGACCCACGAGGCATTCCACGCCCTTCAGCCCTGGCGCGCGGCCGCGCACCTGGAGGAACTGCTGATGGCTTGCGGCACCCTGCCCCAGGTCGACAAACAGGTCTGCGCGTTCGAGCGCTGGACTATCCGCCATCTCGCCACCATCACCGATCCCGAACACGCCCGCGTGATCAAGCGGTTCACCGCCTGGGATGTTCAGCCCCGGCTACGGGCACGCGCCGAACGTGGTCCGCTCTCCGTCAGCAGCCGCAGGGGCTTCACCGCCCAGATCACCCAGGCCACCCGGTTCCTCGACTGGCTCGCCCAGCGCGACCTCATGCTGGCCGACTGCGGACAGGCCGATATCGACGCCTGGCACGTCGAACACCGTGCTCACGCCCGCACCTCGATCCGAGGATTCCTGCACTGGTGCACCACCAACAAGCTCACCCGTCGATTCCGGCTTCCCACCGTTGTGATCGGCCCGGCGACCCCGATGCCGCAGCACCAGCGGATCGACCTACTCGGTCGTCTGCTCACCGAACCGGACCAGCCGCTGCGGTCCCGCGTCGCGTCGGCCATCGTGCTGCTCTACGCACAACCCGTCAGCCGCATCGTCCGACTCACCCTCGACGACGTGATCAACGACAGCGGCACGATCCTGCTGCGCCTCGGCGAACCACCGTCACCGGTCCCCGCCCCGGTCGCCGAACTACTGCTGTCCTGGATCGACCAGCGCACCAACATGAACACCGCAACCAACCGCGAATCCCGATGGCTGTTCCCGGGCCGACGCGCTGGCCAGCCGATGTATCCCGAAACGCTCGGCGCCCTGATCACAGCCCTCGGCATCCCCACAATGCCGGGCCGTGTCGGCGCACTGCACCAGCACGTCCTCGAACTGCCC
>NZ_JBEXLL010000166.1:0-2990 GCF_040609955.1 Nocardia sp. NPDC004568 | reverse complement strand
GCCGCACCAACTCCACACCCAACACACCACCGGCCGCTGAGGCCCCACCCGCCACCGTCGCCACCGCCACCGAATCCCAATCCATCACCTCCCGCCGCCCCACCAACACCTGCACCCCCTGAATACCGGCATCCACACCACCAGCAAAAACAGCGAACCCACCCACCTGAGTCGCCAACAAACCCGCCCGCTCCGCAAACGCCGCAGCCCCCGCCCCCGCCCGCTCCGCCACGAACTCCGCCCACCGCGCCAAATGCCTCGCCCGCGCCTGCGCCACAACCTGCGCCCCCGCAACCGGATTCCCACCCCCCGCCGCCATGACCTGATACACCGTCATCACACCGAAAGCGACCATCGTGTAAGTCTCTTTATCACTGTTCGCCGCACTCAGATCACAATGCTCACCCAACTTCTTACAAAACCCACCCACACCCGCCACCGCCTCCACCAACGGCTGCGCAGCACCCACAATCACGTCGAGCATCTCCGCCTGCACCGCCTCCGGCAACAAAGCGATCTCCGCAACCAGCCGCCCCGCCAACCGCCCGAGCTCCACACCGGCCTGCTCCCACACCCCCCTCACCCGACGACCGGCATCGGTATCCATCTCCGGGATCTCCGCACCGAAAATCAGAGTCTGCAACGGGCCCAACTCACCCAGCCACTCCAACGCCTCCGTCATCAGCGATACCAGCCTTCAACCCGATCAAACACGGTCAGACCGACACTCCCCGACGGTCCCGAAACCGCCGCACAAAACCAGCCACATACTCCGACGCAGCCACCGGATACAGCATGGTCGGCTCCGCGCAACCTGCATCGCCTTCGGTAGAAAGACCCTGAACCACACGCCGGACCACGTCAGGCCGACGAACCCAGACATCGCCGCGAGCGTTTCTCGAATCCCGCTGCGCAGATCGGGGCAGCGATCGACGACGAAGGCTCCACGACACCGTCCTCGGCGACGGAGCAGATCACCGGACCGACCGCGATCTCGCCGCGTGCCCCCGGCACATACACCGTCCACCCCACACCAGGCCAAGCGGCTTGCCACTGCGACAGCGAATATCCGGTCATGTCCAGCCCCGATCCTGTACGCACTCCCGTACACGAGTGATGGCATCCGATTGCGCTGCCAATCGCGCACCTTTCTGTGTAATCATGTTGCCAGACTTGATGATTGTCCGAGCAGACCGAGGAGTAACGCCAGTGTTCACGCTCGCGGATATGGCGGATATAAGCGAAATCGCCAGCAGTGCGTGCATCCCGGTCGTGCCGATCGCCTGCCGGATCTGCACGCCATAGCCCAGGCCGGTGAACAACACTCATGTGTTGACCCAGGCAGGCGGCGACAGTGGATTGCGTGTCCCCCCTCCGGTGAGCTCATCGAGCGCAGCCGGGCCCCGACTGCGGTGTGGCCCGGTCCACATCGCGGTCTACTGTTTCCCAGTGCTGACGGCTGGACAGCCAGCGCTGCCGCCTCTCAGCGGTCGGCGGCTCCCGGCCCCCGCACGGTCGCGAGGCACTGTGTTCGGCACCGTCGCGAGCTGAGCTCCGGTCGGCGAATCGAACGGAAACCACCGCCGGCTCGATGTCGCCCCGCCATGATCTCTGAAGCGCCCCGGGGTTGGTGCCCACCTTCTTCTTGGGAAGGATGGGCAGATCATGCCTGCGAAGTACGACGAAGCGAAAGCGACCAAAGCAAAAGCTGTCCGGATGGTCATCGATCACCGTGGCGACCACGGCAGCGAGTGGGCCGCGAGGAAGGCGGTCGCGGCCCGGTTGGGGATCACCACCGAACTCTGCATATATGGGTCCGTCAGGCCGAGATGCGCGGGTCCGCGCCGGCATGGGCTCAGCGGGCGGGAACAGTGGTGGGGAGTGCCGAGGGGGATGATCCGGGTGCCGGACCAGGGGCACCGGGTGCGGTTGTCGCGCGCGTGATCGACTATTCGTTCGTTGTCGACCGGTGCAGCGTCAATACTCCGGCACGGCCGGGCGCACGGAGAGCTGCCAGATCGGGGTCTTCCTCGCTTACGCCTCCCGCTACGGTCATGCTCTGGTCGATCGGAGTTGTATCTGCCGGAATCGTGGACCGGCGACCGCGGCCGTTGCCGGGCCGCCGGAATCCCGGACGAGGTCGAGTTCGCAACGAAGCCGCGGCTGGTGATGGCCATGCTGGAACGCGCTCTGGCCGCGAAGACACCGTTTCGCTGGTTCACCGCTGATGAAGCCTACGGTCAGGTCAAATACCTGCGGTTCCGGCTCGAGCAACACGATATCGCTCACGTGTTGACCACCCGCCGCAACGACACCCTGGTCACGACCGGGATGCGCCAGGCGCGCGCCGACGAGCTCGTCGCCACACTGCCGACCAGGGCGTGGCAGCGGATCTCCGCCGGTGCCGGCGCGCACGGGCCTCGTGATGACGACTGAGCCAGAGTCCCGATCCGTATCTTGTGGGAATCCGGCCGCGGTCACTGGATACTGGCCCGGCGAAGCGTCTCCGATCCTGCCGAGATCGCCTACTACGTCTGCTACGGGCCGCGCCGATGCACGATTGCTGATCTGGCGTGGATCGCCGGGACTCGATGGCGCATCGAGGAGTGCTTCCAGCAAGCCAAGAACGAAGCCGGCCTGGACCACTATCAGATCCGCAGCTGGCGGGCCTGATATGCTCACATCACCTTGTCGATGCTCGCACTCGCTTCGCTTGCCTCGGTCAAAGTTATTGCCGCAAAACGGGAATGATCGATAGCGGCCAAGACATGATCGCCCGTACTTTACCGGAGATCCGCCGACTCACCATTGCCTTGGCCCTGCCCGCACTCCCTTGCGCCCACCAGGTCTGGGCATGGTCGAACTGGCGGCGTCGCCGCCAGCATCAAGCCCGCTTAGTACTCCAGCCGCACTTGGTTATGTAATCGGTGTCGGCGCTGGTAGTGGGCTTTTCTGGCCCGGTATTGGTGCCGGCGCCGCCAGGTTGACCA
>NZ_JBEXLL010000165.1:0-3129 GCF_040609955.1 Nocardia sp. NPDC004568 | reverse complement strand
TTCGGGCCTCGAGACTCGCGCCTCCGGCGCATGCGCTTCGAGGCCCGAACGGCGAGACGGGCCTCGACCCTTCGAGGTGTCTCGCAAAACTCGACACATGTGGTTGCGTCGGCATTCGATGTCCGGGTTCGAGGCCGAGACTCCGCCCTGCCTACCTCGTATCTGTTTCCTTCCGAGGAAGGTCCATGTTCCCGGTGCCGAGTCCGGCGAGGCGTTCGAAGGGTCGAGGCCCGTCCCGCCCCTGGCCGAAGGTGCTCGATGGCCCGCATTCGGCGGATGGCCGACCGCACATCGCATGCGCCGAAGGCGCGAGTCCCGGGCGCTGACCGGCGGGACCGAGGGGGCCTCGACCCCGCGCGCGCCGGCGCGCCGAAATTACTGCACGACGGCGATGAGGTCGCCCTGCTGGAGGACCTGGCCCGGGGTGACCGCGATGGAGGCGACTTCGCCGCCGACCTCGGTGATCACCGGGATCTCCATCTTCATCGATTCCAGCAGGACCAGGGTCTGGTCGACGGCGACCCGCTCCCCGACCTCGACCTCGACGGTGAGCACCGTGGACACCATCTCCGCCCGCACTTCTTCCGCCATGGACACCCCGTTCGCTAGGTTCGTTCCGGTATCGGGGCCGGGCCCGCTGTACCGCCGTCGGTACAGCCAACCACACATGGAAGAATGGCCGGGATCAACATGCACTCCCCGCAGTCGCGGGATATGCCCCAGGAGGGAGCTACCGATGGGTAAGCGTGGCCGCAAGAAGCGCAGCCGTAAGGGAAATGCCGCCAATCACGGCAAGCGTCCCAACGCCTGAGCCGACCGGCCGAGGCCGGGCACAGACCGCGAACGGCCCGCACTTCCTGGAAGTGCGGGCCGTTCGGCGTTCGTCCGGGGGTATCAGGCCCGGTTCGGGTCTACCGGGAGATCGCCGGTACGGAAGGTGACCGACCGGATCTCCACGGTGAGCCGTTCGCGCAGCGAATCGGGGGCCTTCTCGCCGCCGCATTTACGGTGCAGCATGCTCTTGATCTTCTCTTCGATGCCGTAGGCCTCGATGCACGGGGCGCAGTGGTCCATATGGTGCTGGAGCCGTTCGCGGGTGCGGTCGTCGCATTCGCCGTCGAGCATGAGCCAGACGTCGGCCAGTACCGCCGTGCAGTCGAGCTCCATATCGGGGTCGTGCTCGGTGCTCACTGCTTGACCTCCTGGCGCACCGCCGCGGCGGTATCGGCATCACCGGACGCGGTGCGGTCGAACCCGCGTTCGCGCGCCACATCGGCGAGCAAACCCTTCAGTTGTTTCCGGCCGCGATGCAGCCGGGACATCACCGTACCGATAGGAGTGCCCATGATGTCGGCGATCTCCTTGTACGGGAACCCTTCGACATCGGCGTAGTACACCGCCATCCGGAACTCCTCGGGCAGCTGCACGAGAGCGGCTTTGATGTCGTCGTCGGGCAGGGCGTCGAGGGCCTCGACCTCGGCCGAGCGCAGACCGGTGGAGCTGTGCTCGGCGGTGGCGGCCAGCTGCCAGTCGGTGATCTCGTCGGTGGGGTACTGCGCGGGCTGGCGCTGTTTCTTCCGATACGAGTTGATGTAGGTGTTGGTGAGGATCCGGTAGAGCCAGGCCCGCAGGTTGGTGCCTTCTTTGAAGGACTTGAAACCGGCATAGGCCTTGACGTAGGTCTCCTGGACCAGGTCTTCGGCGTCGGCGGGGTTACGCGTCATCCGCAGGGCGGCACCGTAGAGCTGGTCCAGCATGGGTAGCGCGTCCCGCTCGAACCGCTGGACCAGTTCGGCGTCGGTCTCCGGCTGCCCGGCAGGCCGCGCGTCGGCGCCGGTGTCGGTCGCCACGTCGTCCTCGCTCGTCACACGTGTCCCTTCGATCGGCTTACCTGCCAAATCTACCGGGAGTGTGAACTGCGGGAAGAACCGCGTGCGCGCCGGAGCCGGATCATGGTGGACCGGGCGTGATTCGACGAGAACGGGCACCGTCACTCCTTCACTCGTGCGCGGGGCCGCACCAGCGGAACCGTCTGTTCCGTCCGATGCGCTGTTTCTGCCGCGTACAACTCACTGTGCCCGCGAAGTGTTCCCCGACCATGGGAAAGTCACCTCACAGACCGGCACGGTGGCGCCCGGGTAGGGTCCGGCTCATGGCAGCAGCCGCCACTCCGGCGATCCGGGCGCTGGTCACCGCCGGTGCCGCACACACCGTGCACAGCTACGACCACGACCCGCGCGCCGGTACCTACGGCGGCGAGGCGGTCGATGTGCTGGTCGCCCGCCTCGGTGTCGAACCGGGTCAGATCTTCAAGACGCTGGTGCTGGAGTTGTCCACCGGCGCGCTGGCGGTCGCGGTGCTCCCGGTGCCCGGCACGCTGTCGCTGAAGGCCGCGGCGGCGGCGCTGGGGGCACCCAAGGCGGCGCTGGCCGACCGTACCCGCGCCGAGCGCGGGACCGGGTACGTCCTGGGTGGTATCTCGCCGCTGGGGCAGCGCAAACGCCACCCCACGGTGATCGACGACTCGGCGCTCGGCTGGGACCGGGTGCTGTGCAGTGCGGGGCGGCGGGGCCTGGAGATCGAGATCGCGCCCGCCGATCTGGTCCGGCTCACCGGCGCGGTCACCGCCCCGGTCACCGCCTGAGCCGGCGCGGTGCGGCCGCCGGATCGGCCCGCTTCCCGCGTGCCGAGCGGCAATTCCCCAGGTCAGACCTGTTCGTATGCGTTACTTGGTACGACCGATAGTCCGACCCGAGGATGTGATGCGATATGTCCCCGCGCAAATCTGTGCGCACCGTGTTCTTCGCCGTGTCCGCGGCCGTGGCCCTGTCCGTCGGCCCGGCGCTGCCGTCGGCGCCGGTGGCCCTGGCGGCGCCGGGTGAGTTCCCGCTCGACGGCCAGGGAGGTTCGGAGAACGAACCGGAGAGCCGCGCTCCGGAGAACGATCTCGACAAACGCGCCGAGGAAGCCGGCGAGCGCGCCGAGGAAGCCGGCGGCGGAGTGGTGACCGAGGTCATCGATCTGAGCGGCGATATTTTGAAGTGCGGCTTGCACATCGCCACTCCGGTGATCGAATGCCCGCTGGGTGACAGCTGAGCCTCGCCTCGGCCCGGGACGGTGAACCGTCCC
>NZ_JBEXLL010000164.1:0-3680 GCF_040609955.1 Nocardia sp. NPDC004568 | reverse complement strand
CAACGCCGCCGCGGAATCGCTGTGGTCGACGTTCAAGCACGAACACTACTACCGGCATGTTTATGCGACGAAAGCTGAACTCATTGCCGCGGTTGGCAAATGGATGCACTGGTACAACACTCGGCGCCGTCACTCCACGATCGGGATGATCAGCCCGATCGCTTATGAACAATCACTATCGGCAGCTGCTACGGCTGCTTGATCCCCTGTCCACCATTCGGGGTGAACCTCACCCGAGCGTGTGAGCGCAGCAGCGGCCCGGTCACGTGGGTCGGCCAAGGCCCCATGACCAACCTTGCCTCCGTCGTGCACGCGGAACCGGGCTTGGCCGACCGGATCCAGGTGACCCAGCAAGGGGGCTGGCTCGACCGCTACCGGGACAAGACACGAGCGTCCCACAATCTTCGATTGGATCCGGTCGCCGCGGGGGTGGCGCTGCGCACCGTGGTGCGTCCGCGGTTGCTGCTCTCGGATTTCACCGGCGTCGACGACATCACCATCGGCCGGGATTCCTTCTTGTATGGGTTGCTCACTGCCCCCGGGAACCTGGAGTGGGCGCGGTGGCTGGCCGTGGGTTTGGCGCGGTGGTTCGACCTCGGCAAACCCAGCAGGATGCATGACCCGCTGGCACTGTCCGCCGCGCTCGGCCTGCCGTTCGTCGAATTCCAGGACTGCCGGGTCCGGATCGAGCCCGATGCCCGTCTGTACCGCGACCCCGAGGGACGGATTCTGAAAGTCGCCACCGACGTGGCGTATGGATCGTTTATGGCCTGGCTGGTCGAGACTCTCGCTGCTGGGCTTGGACTGTACCGCTGCTCGGCCGCGCCAACCCGCCACTGCCAGTGGGTCACCGCCGGTTCCGGGGCGACCGTCGAATCCCCGACGATGGAAGCCGCCGAAGGTCAGGGATGGAAGCCGTTCAGTGCCACCCAGCGGCGGGTTCTGGAGGCGATGGCCGACGGTGAACAGCTTCAGGCTCGTGAACTCTACGAACGGCTCCGATTGCCACGGATCCACAGTGCGGCCCGGACCGTGAACTGGCTCGCTCGCCACGGCTACATCGAACGCATCAACAACGCTGACGACGAGGGCGAGGCTCCGGGCGTCTGGGTTCTGACCGAGAAGGGCACAGCGGCGGCAGCCAACCCCGACGACGGCTACCAGCTGCGTTATGACGGTCTGCCCGCGTAACCGCCGTCAGGTCTCGTCCGATGCCAGCTCACCGATCATTCTCGACACCGACATCGGCGGTGATCCCGACGACGCGGTCATGGTCACGTGTGCAGCGCGTGTGCCCGAGCTCGCGGCGGTGCTCACCGCGGATGAGGTCGGCGGTGAGCGAGCCCGATTCGCACGCCACCAGCTCGATCTGCTGGGTCGCACCGAGGTTCCGGTCACCGCTGGCGCCGATCTCGGCAACACAAAGTACTGGGTCGTCGACGGCATGACCCCTGAAACTGTCCCCGGCGCAACAGCTGATGTGGTGGGCACGGTGCGGACGGTGTGCGCGACGACTTCCGGCCCGGTTCGGTGGATCGGGTGCGGGCCGTTGACCAACCTCGCCTCGGTGCTGAGGGCCGCTCCGGAGTTGGCCGACCGGCTGATCATCACTCAAATGGGCGGGGCCCTCCACCACCCGGACCCTCGTGGCCGTGGTCGCGCCGAGCATAACTTTCGCCTCGACCCCGACGCCGCCCGCTACATTCTCACCCGCGCCCGGCACCTCACCCTCGTGCTGGCTGATGTCACCTTCACCGACACGATCGCGCTGTACCCCGGGCACCCGCTTTACCAGCAGCTCGGCGCACCCGGCGCGCCGCCGTGGGCGGCACTGCTGGTCGAACACATCGACCGGTGGGATACAGACTTCGGTTACACCACCAAAATGCACGACCCGCTCACCCTCTCGGTCGCGCTGGGACTGGGGTTCGTCACCGTGGACCCACGCCCGATCATCGTCGGCGACGATGGCCGGGCCAGCATCGACCACGACCGGGGCAGCCCTGTCCGGGTCAGCACGGGGGCGGACTACTCCGCATTCATGAACTGGCTGAGCCGGCAACTCATCGACCGCAGACCTTGACCGAGGTGATTTGGGGCTGGTCACGTACCTGTTCGGAGCGCAGATAGTGCTGTTTCTACTGCGGCGTGGGCGGATTCGGCTTCCATGGCTGCCGGTACCGGTTCTCCGGCCGGTCCGAGGATTGTCCATCCTCCGAGTGAGACGACGGGTATGCCGCCTCGTCGGTTGGCGAGGGCGAGTTCTGACAGCGTGCCCCAGGAGCCGCCCACGACGATTACGGCGTCGGCGGACCACACCAGGATCGCGTTTCGGGCTTCGCCCATGTTGGTGTAGAGCACGGCGGACAATCCTTCGCAGGCCGCGGCGCGGTCGGTGTCGGGTCGTATGCCGATCACCAGGCCGCCGGCGGCGGCGGCGCCTTCGACGACGGCTGCCATGACGCCGGAACCGCCGCCGCACAGGACCGTGGCGCCTGCCGAGGCGAGGAGTCTGCCTACTTCCCGGGCGTTGGCTGCATCGGTGTCGGTGCAGTCGCGGGGGCCGCAGACGGCGACCTGGATTGCGGGCACATCACTCCTCGAGGCTGCTGCGATTCTCTCGGGCAGTGTAGGCGGTGAACAGCCCTATTCGATCGGTGAGTTCGCGGGTGGTCCGTGTGCCTGCGCCCAAGGTCGTGAATTCCGTTGCGATCTTGGTGACCCGCTCGGTAATAGGTGTGGTGCGCAGTTCGACAGGTAGGGCTAGCACGTTGTGCACGTGTGCGCTGGCGGCCTCGATATCGCCGAGCCCGAGGTGCGCGTGGGCGGCGTCGATCTGTGCGGCGGCCACGAACTCGGGCGGGGAGGTCTCGGTGAACAGTGCGAGGGCTGCTTCGGCGTGGCCGAGCGCGACCCGGCTGTGCTGTCGACCGCCCAGGGCGAGGTGCACTTCGGCGGCGTAGTAGCGGGCCTTGCCGGGATCGAAGTACATGACCCCGGGTGAGGCCGCGGCACCGGGCTGGACCCGGCCGAGTGCATCCATGGCGATATCGAGCGCGGCCAACGCCGCGCGGTCATCTCCGCGGGCGGCTTCTGCTCGTGCGAGTTGGCTCGCCAGCCGCAGCCGTGTCGCTATATCGGTCATGTCGGCGAGTCCGGTCTGGGCGTATTGGGCTGCGCGGTGGTAGTCGCCGCCCCAGTAGGCGACGTTGGCCTGGATCCATCGGACGTAGGCCATGAGGTGCTGGTCCTCGGCGTAGTCGGCAGCGAACCACGCGGTGCGGGCATGGGTATCTGCGTCATAAGGGCGGCCCAGATCGGCGCAGGCATGAGCCATCAGCGCGCACACCTGGCCCGCGATCAGATAAAGATCCGGCAGGAACCGGGGTCGCTGACGGGCGTCGACCAAGTCGAATACCTCGCGTCGAAGCCTCGCCAAGGCCGGAATCAGTTCCAGTGGGGGCTTGGTGAGGTAGTCGGCGGCGAGATGGGAAAGATCGGCGTGTAGTTGGTCGAGGACGTTCTCATCGACCACGCCGGCACCGCGTTTGACCCATCGTGCGGAGTCATCGGTGGACATGGCTATCTCCGTAAGTTGTTAATCGGCCCAGGAGGGTCGGATGTGGCTTATGGTTTCTTGCCTGTTGTGGCTTCTCAGGAGTGGCCGTCCGACCCTCCGG
>NZ_JBEXLL010000163.1:0-4324 GCF_040609955.1 Nocardia sp. NPDC004568 | reverse complement strand
TCCCGCCCGGCCGGGCCGCCGGCCCGGCCGGATCGGACGGGGGCCGTCGGCTTCCGGCGCGCTCATGCGGTACGGCGGCGTAGGGTCGCCGCGCCCAGGCACAGCGCCACCGCCGCGAACGCCGCGACGATCGCCAGATCCCGCCACATCAGGCCGGTCGGGTCGGTGTGCACCGACACTTCGTGCAGCGCGTCGACCGCATAACTGAGCGGCATGACATTGCTGATCACCTCCAGCCAGCCGGGCAGCTGAGCGCGCGGGACCAGCAGGCCGCACAGGAAGATCTGGGGCGCCGCCACCAGCGGCATGAACTGCACCGCCTGGAATTCCGTCCGCGCGAACGCACTGCACAGCAGCCCGAGCGCGACCCCGAGCACCGCGTCCACCATCGCGATCAGCACGACCCATCCGGGATTCCCGGCGGCATCCAGACCCAGTAGACCGAACGACACCAGGCAGGCGACCGCCGCCTGGGCGGCGGCCGCGAGGGAGAACGCGGTGCCGTATCCACCGAGCAGGTCGAGTTTGCTCAGCGGCGTGGTGAGCAGTCGTTCCAGCGTTCCGGAGGTGCGTTCGCGCTGCATGGCGATCGCGGTGATCAGGAACATCACGATGAACGGCAGGATGCCGAGCATGCTGATCCCGATCCGGTCGAACGGGCTCGCGGACTGGGTGGGTGTGGTGGGGACGTCCCGGTAGATGAAATAGAGCAGGGTCATCAGCAGAGCCGGCACCACGAGGATCATCGCGACCGTCCGGTGGTCGTTGCGCAGTTGGCGCAGAATCCGGGTGGTCGTGGCCAGATATGCCCGGCCCGGGCGGGGTCCACCCGAGTGAGGTCCACCGGCCTCCGCCCGCGCGCCATCCGGGAACGCGGTCGATGCCGCTCGCCGGCCGCTCATGCCGGAGCTCCCATCGTGATGAGGGCGAGAAACGCTTGTTCCAGATTTTGTTCACCGGTGTGTTCCCGGAGTTCGTCGGGACTCAGCTGGGCCAGCAGATCGCCTTCGCGCAGCAGCAGCAACCGGTCGCAGTGCTCGGCCTCGTCCATCACATGGCTCGACACCAGCAGTGTCGTCCCGCCGGCCGCCAGTTCGTGGAACTGCTTCCACAGCTCCACCCGCAGCACCGGGTCCAGTCCGACCGTGGGTTCGTCGAGAACGAGCAGCTCCGGCCCGCCCACCAGCGCACAGGCGAGCGAGGCCCGGGTCTGCTGCCCGCCGGACAGTTCGTCGCCGCGCTGGGACTGATGGTCGAGCAGCCCGACCGCGCCGAGTGCGGTGTCGACCGCGTCCCGGCCGGCTCCGGAGAGCGCCGCGAAGTAGGCGACATTGTCACGCACGCTGATATCGGCGTAGATGCTCGGCGCCTGGGTGACATAACCGATCCGGCGCCGCAGCGCGGCGCTGCCGGCGGGCAGCCCGAGCGCGGTGATCTCGCCCGCCGCCACCAGCTGCGTGCCGACGATGCTGCGCATGAGGGTGGTCTTTCCGCAGCCCGAAGGACCCAGTAGCCCGGTGATCGAACCGCGCGGAATGGTCAGCGAAATATTGTGCAGCACTTCCCGTTTGCCGCGTCGAACGGTGAGGTCGCGCACTTCCACCGCAGCGGTCGCGCCGGTATCGGCCATGGTCGGCCCCTATTCATCCGGTGTTGAATTCATTCTCTGATGAATTATTCGCCGACCACTGCCGGCCCGCAAGGTCTGAGCGCGACCGATCTGTCGACCCCGCTTACCGGTGCCGGGATCTCCGCCGCGGACGCCCCCGCGGCACCTGATCCGCGCAGGCTGCGACAATCCACGCCGTGAGTGCTGAGGAACTGGCAGTTGATCCGCTGACCGCCGCCCAGCGTCTGCTCGGCGCGATTCTGTGGTCGGGCCCGGTCGGCGCCCGCATTGTCGAGGTCGAGGCGTACGGCGGAGATCCGGCCGGTCCCTGGCATGATCCGGCCGCGCATTCCGGCCGCGGCCGCACCCCGCGCAACGCGGTCATGTTCGGCCCGCCCGGCCATCTCTACTGTTATCTGAGCTACGGCATGCACACCTGCGTGAACATCATCAGTGGGCCCGACGGCGTGGCCAGCGGTGTGCTGTTGCGGGCCGCCGAGATCGTCGCCGGACACGAGACGGCGCGCGGCCGCCGGCCCGGCGCCCGCACCGAAGCGGACCTCGCCAAAGGCCCCGGCAACCTGGGGAGCGCGCTCGGCATCGGCCTCGCCGACTACGGCACCGATGTCTTCGATCCCGACTCCGCGATCCGGCTGGAACTCGGCCGCCCGATCGACCCGGCGCGTATCGCTACCGGACCGCGTGTCGGAGTGAGCAGCGAGGCCGATCGCCCCTGGCGCGTCTGGCTGCCCGCCTCCCCGGCGGTCTCCGTCTACCGCCGCAGTCCCCGCGCCCCGCGTATCGACGAATCCGCCTGACCCGCGATCCACTGCCCGCGAGCTCGCCCGAGCATCCCGGCCTCGCCGTGGCGCCGGCGCCACCACGAGGCCGCCTCGCGCTGTCGTCCCGGCCCTCGCCGGGCTCGTCGCCGCCGCGCCGGCGCAGTGCGGTGGCGATGGCCGCACCGGCCGTTATGTGGTTGCGGACGTAGGCGAAGATGGAGCCGTGAGCAGCGACATCATCGACGAACTGACCTGGCGCGGCCTGATCGCGCAGTCCACCGACCTCGACGCGCTCCGGGCGGCGCTGGGCTCGGGCCCGCGCACTCTCTATGCCGGCTTCGATCCCACCGCGGCCAGTCTGCATGCCGGCCATCTGGTGCCGCTGCTGGCGCTGAAACGTTTCCAGCGGGCCGGGCACCGGCCGATCGTGCTGGCCGGCGGCGCCACCGGGCTGATCGGCGACCCCCGCGACGTCGGTGAACGCACGATGAACTCCGCCGACACCGTCGCCGCCTGGGCGGATCGGATCCGCTCGCAACTCGAGCGGTTCGTGGACCTGGGCGATTCGCCGACCGGCGCGCTGATCGTGAACAACATGGACTGGACCGGCTCGCTGAGCGCGATCGATTTCCTACGCGATATCGGCAAGCACTTCTCGGTGAACGTGATGCTCGCCCGCGATACCGTCAAACGGCGCCTGGAGGGAGAGGGCATCTCCTACACCGAGTTCAGCTACATGCTGTTGCAGGCCAACGACTACCTCCAGCTGCGTCGTACCCACGACTGCGTCCTGCAGGTCGGCGGCTCGGACCAGTGGGGCAACATCATCGCCGGCGTGGAGCTGAACCGACGGGTGGACGGTGCCGCCGTCCACGCGCTGACGGTCCCGCTGGTCACCTCGGCCGACGGCAAGAAGTTCGGGAAGTCCACCGGCGGCGGCAGCCTCTGGCTCGACCCGGAGCTGACCAGTCCATACGCCTGGTACCAGTACTTCGTGAACACCGCCGACGCCGACGTGGTGCGGTACCTGCGCTGGTTCACCTTCCTGGATCGCGCGGAATTGGCCGCATTGGAGCAGGCCACCGCCGAACGGCCGCACGCCCGCGAGGCGCAGCGCCGGCTGGCGGCGGAGATGACCACGCTGGTGCACGGAGAGGAGAACACCCGCTCGGTGCAGCTGGCGAGCCAGGCGCTGTTCGGGCGGGGTGAACTCCGGGATCTCGACGAGCCGACCCTGGCCGCGGCGCTGCGCGAGGCGGCCGCGGACGGGAAGGTCGCCGAAGTCGTGCCCGGGGACGACACGATCGTCGACCTGCTGGTGGCCACCGGCCTGTGCGAAAGCCGTGGCGCGGCCCGGCGCGCGGTCAACGAAGGGGGCGCCTCGGTCAACAACGAGCGCGTGAAGGACCTCGACTGGACTCCGGAAAGTGGCGATTACCTGCACGGACAATGGCTCGTCTTGCGCCGTGGCAAGCGGAACTTCGCGGGTGTCCGGCGGGCTTCGGGAAATTGATCTTGGTGGGCTGGGTCACATTCGCGCGGCCCGGCCCGTCGGATCGCCTTTCGGCAAGCCTCTGAGCTGGGCAAACACTCTGCCGAAGTGGCGATTTGACGTAGCGTTCCCCGCCGCGTAACTTATTCAACGTCAGAGCGACACGGACACCGACCCGGGGCCCGGAGCGAGGCGGAAACGCTGAGCCGGAGGGACCAGGGACAACGAGGTAGTACGAGGAGCGCCTGACAGGCCGGCCGAAGAGCGGAGTTTGACTCTGAGCCACTGGACGGTTAAGCTAGAAAACCTGCCCCATTGAAGCCCTGGTTGAGTCCAGTCGCTGAATTGTGTGCGTGTGTTCTTTGAGAACTCAATAGTGTGTTGATGAATGTCAGTGCCAAATATTTGATTTGGTTTCGGTTCTTCATACCCCCGTGTGGA
>NZ_JBEXLL010000162.1:0-4331 GCF_040609955.1 Nocardia sp. NPDC004568 | reverse complement strand
GGTGATCGGGTCACGATCGGTGGTCCGGTGCGGGGTATGCGGACTCTGGTGCTCGACGATCGGCTGAACCCGGTGCCCGAGGGTGTGGCTGGTGAGCTGTATGTCGGTGGTGTCCAGTTGGCGCGCGGTTACCACGCCCGTGCCGGTTTGACCGCGGAGCGGTTCGTTGCCGATCCGTTCGGTGCGCCGGGTTCGCGTTTGTATCGCACGGGTGATGTGGTGCGGTGGCGTCGTGATGCCGCGGGTGATCCCGCGGTGGAGTATGTGGGTCGTAATGACTTCCAGGTCAAGGTTCGTGGTTTCCGTATCGAGCTGGGTGAGATCGACGCGGCGCTGACCGCGCACGACACCGTGGACTTCGCCGTCACGACCGGACACAAGAACGCCGCGGGCGCGGTATCGCTGGTGTCCTACGTCGTGGCCGCGTCCGGTGCCGCGGTGGATGTCACGGCGCTGACCGGGTACGTCGCCGAGCGGCTGCCCGACTACATGGTGCCGGCGGCCGTCATGGTGATCGACCGGATCCCGCTGACCCCCGCCGGGAAGCTGGACCGCAAGGCCCTGCCCGAACCGGTATTCCAGGCGCGCACCGCCTTCCGCGGGCCGCGTACCGCGGTCGAGCAGATCATCGCGGAGGTTTTCGCCGAGGTCCTGGGCGTGGACCGGGTGGGTGTGGACGATTCGTTCTTCGCCCTCGGCGGCGACAGCATCGTGTCCATTCAGCTGGTGTCCCGCGCGAAGGCCCGCGGCGTGGTGTTCAGTCCGCGGCACGTCTTCGAACAGCGGACGGTGGCCGGGCTGGCCGCTGTCGCCGAAGCCGCGGACGCCGACAGCGTGACGCGTACGCTCGTCGAACTACCGGGCGGCGGCGTCGGCACCATGCCACTGACGCCGATCGTGCGGTTCATGGCCGAACGGCCCGGCTCCTTCGGGCGTTTCCACCAGCTCATCACCCTGGACCTCCCGATCGGCATCGACCGGGAAACCATTGCCGCCGTGGTGGGCCCGGTGGTCGACCGGCACGATATGTTGCGTTCCCGGCTGTACACCGTCGACGGCGACTGGATCGTGGAAGCGGGCGCACCGGGCAGCGTGGATGTGGACGCGCTGATCGACCACACCGTGTTCGACGCCGCCCTCACCGGCCCCGAACTGTCCGAGATCGCCACGGCCGCGGTCGATACCGCGTTGGATCGGCTCGATCCCGAGCGCGGTGTGGTGGTCCGGTTCGTCTGGCTGGAACCCGATACCGGCGGGCGGGCCGGCCACCTGGTGGTCATCGTGCACCACCTCGCGGTCGACGGCGTGTCCTGGCGTGTCCTGGTGCCCGATCTGGTGCTGTCCGCTGTCGCGCGCAGCGCCGGCCAGCTCCCCGAGCTGCCCGCGCCGGTCACCTCCATGCGGACCTGGGCGCACGCGCTCGAGCAGAACGCGCACAGCGCCGAGCGGCTCGCGGAACTCGAGTACTGGCGGACCGTTGCCGGTACCGCCGACCCGCTGCTCACCGAGCGCCGGCTGGATCCCGCGGTGGATACCGCCGGAGTCGTCGCGGTGCACGCGGTGCAGGTATCGCCGGAGGTCACCCAGACCCTGCTCACCACTGTTCCGGCGCTGTTCCACGGCGGTGTGAACGACGGTCTGCTCACCGCACTCGTCCTGGCGACCGCCGCCTGGCGGGCGCGGCGCGCGCCCGGCGTCGCCCTGGACGATCCGCTGCTGATCCGGCTCGAGGGCCACGGCCGTGAGGAAGAGATCGTGCCCGGGGCCGATCTGTCCCGCACGGTCGGTTGGTTCACCGCGCTCTTCCCGGTCCGGTTCGAGCCGGCCGGTATCGATATCGAGGCCGCCCTCGCCGGCGAACCGGAACTGGGCGCCGCGCTCAAGCGGGTCAAGGAGCAATTGCTCGCGGTCCCGGACAAGGGTGTCGGCTACGGCCTGCTGCGGTACATGAACTCCGAGACGGCTGCCGAATTCCCGCGGGATATGCCGGGCCAGGTGAACTTCAACTACCTGGGTCGTGTCGGCGCCGGCGAGATCCCCGAGGAGATGCACGGCTTCGGCTGGCTCCCGGCGGCCGATCTGGCCGTCGACGTCGGCTACGACGCCGATATGCCGGCCATGGCACTGCTGGATATCAACGCGGTCGTGGTCGGCGATACGCTCACCGCGCGTATCGGCTATCCGTCCACGCTGCTGTCGCGGGACGAAGCCCGCGAATTCGGGGACCTGTGGGTACGGGCACTGGAAGCGGTGGCCCGTCATGCCGATTCCGCGGAGGCCGGCGGCCATACGCCGTCGGACTTCCCGCTGGTCGCGATAACGCAGCCGGCTGTCGAGGAAATCGAACAGCGGTTCCCGAAGCAGGTCGCCGATCTGTGGCCGCTGTCCTCGTTGCAGGCGGGCATGCTGTTCCACGCGCAGCTCGCCGCCACCTCGGTGGATGTGTACACCGCGCAGGCGGTGCTCACACTGACCGGCCGGGTGGACGCCGAACGGCTGCGGGCAGCCGCGCAGGCCCTGGTGGATCGTTACGAGAACCTGCGCACGGTGTTCGTCACCGACCGTGCGGGCAACTCGGTGCAGGTGGTGCTCGACGAGGTGCCGGTCGACTGGACCGAGCACGATCGCAGCGCTACCGGCACGGCCGCCGACCTCGTCGACGCCGACCGGCTGCGGCGCTTCGATCTCGCCGAACCGCGGCTGATCAGGTTCACCCTGATCAAGACCGGCGCCGACACCTGGCAGTTCGTGGTGTCCAACCACCACATCGTGCTCGACGGCTGGTCGATGCCGCTGCTCATGCAGGATCTGCTGACGCTGTACGCGGTACGGGCCGACGGCACCGTGCTGCCCGCGGCCCGCTCCTACCGGCACTTCCTGGACTGGGTCGGCCGGCAGGATCACCCGGCGTCGCTGGCGGCCTGGGCCGAGGCGCTGGCCGGAGTGAGCGAACCGACCCTGCTCAGCCGGCCGGAAACCGGCGGCGGCGATGCCGCGCACGAGATCGAGTCCCTCTCCGGCGAATACGCTTTCGAGCTGGACGCCGCGGCGACGGCGCGGATCACCGCGCTGGCCGCCGAACTCGGAATCACCGCCAACACGGTGTTGCAGGTGGCGTGGGCGGTACTGCTCGGCCGGATCACCGGCCGCGACGATGTGCTGTTCGGTGCCACCGTCTCCGGTCGTCCACCGCAACTGACCGGGGTGGAGACCATGGTCGGGTTGTTCATCAACACTGTCCCGGTGCGGGTGCGGTTCGATCAGGACGAGCCCGCGCGCGAACTGCTCACCCGCACCCAGGGTGAACAGGCCGATCTGCTGGACCACCACTATGTGGGTCTGGCGGATATCCAGGGCGCGGCGGGGATGGCGACCCTCTTCGACACCCTGCTGGTGTTCGAGTCGTATCCGGTGGACGCCGAGGGTATCCAGGCGCAGGCCACCGATATCGACGGGATGGCGGTGACCGGATTGAGCGCGGTCGACGCCACCCACTATCCGCTGAGCCTGATCGCCGCACTCGGCAGCACGCTGCGGATTCGCGCCGGTTATCAGCAGGACATGTTCGACGAAGCCGATGTGCGCCGGATCGCCGACCGGCTGGTGCGGGTGCTCACCGCCCTCACCGAGGCCCCCGAGCGGCGGATCGGTGAGATCGAACTGCTGGACAGCGGGGAACGCGAGCAGGTGCTGCGCGGCTGGAACGACACCGCGCACACTGTCGACACCACCGCCACGCTGGCCTCGATGTTCTCCGCGCAGAGCGTCCGGACCCCGGACGCGCCCGCGCTGACCTTCGGGACGGAGACCCTGTCCTACGCCGATTTCACAGCACGGGTGAATCTGCTCGCCCGGTGGCTGATCGCCCGCGGTGTGGGTCCGGAGTCGTATGTGGCGCTGGGTATGCGGCGTTCCATCGATCTGGTGGTCGGTATGTACGCGGTCACCGTCGCCGGTGGCGCCTACGTACCGCTGGATCCGGATCATCCGGCCGAGCGGACCGAGTACATCCTGGCCACCGCCGACCCGATCTGCGTGCTCACCTCCGGCGACGATCTGCCGACCGATACCGCTCAGGTACGGATCGACAGGCTGGACCTGAGCGCGTACGCGGATACGCCGGTCACAGATGCCGATCGTCGTGCGCCGTTGCGGGCGTCGAATACCGCCTACGTGATCTTCACCTCCGGTTCGACGGGTCGTCCGAAGGGTGTGGCGGTGTCGCATGCGGCGATTGTGAATCGCCTGGTGTGGATGCAGTCGGAGTACGGTCTGGAATCCACCGACGTGGTGTTGCAGAAGACGCCGTCGACGTTCGATGTGTCGGTGTG
>NZ_JBEXLL010000161.1:0-4400 GCF_040609955.1 Nocardia sp. NPDC004568 | reverse complement strand
GTCGGCGATATCCTCGCCGACCACGCCCGACCAGTGCCCGAACACCGTGCCCTCGGCGACTTTGGCGGACCAGCCGCGACTGCGTGCTATCGAGGTCGCGAGTTTGGACAGCGGCTGTGGATCCCGGTCGTCGGGGCGGGGACCGGACCACCCGCTGCGGCGGCGGGCGCCGGAACGGAGACCGCGGCGCGGAGAGGAACGTCCCTGGCCGACGGATTTACCGCTCGCGCGCGCCGCCGCCCGAGCCTCCTCCAGTGCCCGGCGAGCCAGGTCGATCCCGCGCAACTCCGGTTCGTTCGGGGGCGTTGCGCCACCGGGCGTCCCGGGTTGGTCGGTCATCGCTGCTCCACTCACCGGTGCGAGTTATCCCCAGGTTCGACCGGTTTTTCCTCAGGCTGTGCACATCCGGGAACCCGCTGTCGGCACCACACCACCAAGGTCGGCACCGCAGCTTTTCCCAAGGAAGAATCCGCAGGCCAGGGCCGATAAACTGGGTGCCGGTGCTGGCAGTCACCGAATGGACCGGGCGGGCGTCCGGGGTGCGGGCCGACGACCTGGTCCAATAAGTTATCCACAGGCTGTGGATAACTGGGTTCTTGATACCGGACGGGGGATAACGGCCCGGTGTACCGGCTCACTCTACGAACGGCCCGGCGCGCATGCAAGACGGTGGCGAGCGCGTGTCCGTCAACCCGGCGAATCACCGGCGACCGCCGTCGGCGGGTCACCACCGGCGACCGGGCGCTCCGTCGCGAAACCGGAAATCCGGTGCTCCGGATCTCCGGTGGTCGTCACCCGCAGCGTTGCGCCGACCAGCTCGGCCGGCACGTCCTCGGGCACCGCCGCGGTGATCAGTACCTGCTCGGCGCCCGCCGCCACCGTGGCCAGTGCGGTGCGGCGGCGCCGGTCGAGCTCGGCGAAGACATCATCGAGCAACAGCACCGGTTCGGCCCCGTCCGCACGGAGCAGTTCGAAGGCCGCCAGCCGCAGGGCGAGCGCGAACGACCAGGACTCGCCGTGACTGGCGAAGCCCTTGGCCGGGGTCTCGCCGAGCATCAGCTCCAGGTCGTCCCGGTGCGGACCGACCAGGCAGACGCCTCGTTCGAGCTCCTTGGCCCGCGCCGCGGCGAGTTCGCGCAACAGGATGTCCTCCAACAACCCCGGGTCACCGGACTCGGGTGAGCGGCCGGGATCGAGCAACTCGGCGGGCAGCGCACCGCTGCGGTACCCGATCGCCGCCGGTCGCGACTCCCGCGCGAGCGCCGCGTACGCGCGGGCCAGATGCGGATGAAGTTCATGCACCAGGCGCAACCGCTCCGCCAGCAGGATCGAGGCATGACCCGCCAGATGTCCGTCCCAGACGTCCAGCGTGCCGAGATCTCCCCGAGCCGATCGGCCCGCGGATTTCAACAGGGCCGACCGCTGCCGCAGCACCCGGTCGTAATCGGCGCGGACACCGGCCAGGCCGGGGCGGCGCGCAGTGCACAACTCGTCCAGGAAACGACGACGCTCCCCCGGATCGCCCCGGACCAGCGCCAGATCCTCCGGGGCGAACAACACGGTGTGCAGGATGCCGAGGATCTCGCGCGGCCGGCGCACCGGGGCCCGGTTGATCTGGGCCCGGTTGGCCGCGCCGCGGTTGAGCTCGACATCGATCCGCAACTCGCGGCCCAGATGCACCACGTTCGCGCCGATCCGGGCGCGTTCGGCGCCCGCCCGCACGAGTGGCGCGTCGGTGGAAACCCGGTGTGACCCCAGTGTGGACAGATAGCCCAGCGCTTCGAGGAGGTTGGTCTTGCCGTTACCGTTCGCCCCCAGGAGAACCGTAGGGCCTGTGGATAACTCGATCTCAGCGTGCTCCCAGGATCGGAAATCACGCAAGGTCAGAGCACGGATATGCACCTGTTCACACCATCCGGGGAATGACAGCCCAGTTATCCACAGCTGTGGATAACTGGGGGGAGCGCAGGTCGCGGCGCTGATTTGCGGAGCTGTCGCCACCGACCGCCACCGCAGGCACGGTACACCGACACCGGCGGTTCCGGGTGGAGGTGCGCCGGTTCGTCGTAACCGAACCCACGCTCGCTCAGCCCGGGAGCCGAACCGGCATCAACAGGTAGATGTAGTCGCTCTCCAGCGCCGGATACGCACCGGACTCGAGCGGCTCCGGTTCCTCCTCGCGGGCGGGCAGCAGCACAGCCGGGCGGCTGGGCGTGGTGAACCCGAAGGTGACCCGCTCGGCACGCAGCGCGGACAAGCCGTCGATGAGGTAGCCGGGGTTGAAGGCGATGGTCAGCGGTTCACCGCGGAAATCGGCGGTGAGCCATTCCTCGGCCCGGCCGGCGTCGTCGCCGCCCGCCGACAACAGCAATCCTTCGCCGGAGAATTCCAGCCGCACCTGGGCACCGCGCTCGGCCACGAGTGCCACGCGCTTGATCGCCTCGGTGAGCGAGGCGACCTCCAACGTCGCGATCGAGGTGTGCTCCTTGGGGAGCAACTGGCGGAACTTGGGGAATTCGGCGTCCAACAGCCGGGTGGTGGTGCGCCGGCCACCGTTGACGATGCCCAGCAGCCCGTCGGCGCCCCCTCCGGAGCCCAGCGACAGCTGCACCGGCCGATCGGAGGCACCCAGCGTCTTGGCGGCCTCGGACAGCGTGCGGGCGGGAATGAGCACCGCGGTCTCGATATCGGCGCGGGCGGGCTGCCACCGGATGTGCCGCACCGCGAGCCGGAACCGGTCGGTCGCCGCCAGCACCACTCGCGGTCCCTCGATCTCGACCCGGATACCGGTCAGCATGGGCAGCGTGTCGTCGCGGCCGGCTGCGACGGCCACCTGGCCGACCGCCTCACCGAACACCTCGACCGCCAGTTCTCCGCTCGACTGTGGTACCTCCGGCAACTGGGGATAGTCCTCGACCGGCATGGTGGGCAGGGAGAACTTGGCGCTGCCGCACTGGATCAGTACGCGGGTGCCGTCCACGGAAACGTCCACCGGCTTGTTGGACAGCGCCTTGGTGATATCGGCCAGCAGTTTGCCCGAGACGAGAACGCGGCCGGGACCGGCGACCTCGGCGGCGACCCGCATCTGCGCGGAGACCTCGTAGTCGAACCCGGAGACGGTCAGTCCGTCCTCGTCGGCGACCAGCAGGACTCCGCCGAGTACCGGGACCGGCGGGCGAGACGGCAGACTGCGCGCCACCCAGGCGACCGACTCCGCGAAATCCTCACGCGCGACCCGAAACTTCATGCCTGCAAGGTCCATCGCCCGAGGTGTCCTCTCCCGTTCAGTGTGGATCGACGGCTGTGCTGCCCCCGTGTATCGCGCTGCGCCGACTCCGCCACCGGCGCGGCGGTCGAGGCGGCGGCCGGAAATCCGGACCGGCCGCCCCAGGAGTCTGGCACAAGCGGCCGACATCAGACCGTACCCCGTTTCGAGCTACGCGGTCGGCTGCCCCTCCGAGTGGAGGATACGTCCTCCGGCGGTGCCCCGGCCAGGCCGGGCGGGCAGACGGAGTCGTATCGCCGCTGCCTGGGCCGATCGCCTGTGCACGACTGTGGATGAACGGCGGAGGCGACCGCGGCGGATCTCCCCCGGGCCTCGAGTGCGCGATTTCCGCGCGCTGGGTGTGGCCGTATCCACAGTCGTCCCACGGTAGCGGTGTGGACAACTCCGTACCGGGTTCTTCTCGCGGTGGTCGAACCCGGCCTACCGCCTCCTCTGCACACCGACGTGGAGAACACGTCGGCTCGGCCTCGGCCCCGTGCGGAGGAGCGATCGACCCCGACCCGGCTTCCGACTCTTCCGGCGCGTGCGGGTGCGAACGGGTGGGCGAGCACCGGAGCGCCGGACTACGAGTGCGGCGCCGGACCGGGAACGAGTCCGCCCGTCGGCACCGACCGGATGGGGGGATCTGTGAACCCGGGAGCATCCCCACCCTCGATCGGGGCAAGACCGGTCGACTCCGTCGCTGTCCTTGTCTCTCTCCGGTACCGCGCACCGGTGCCGGTCCGCTCACGACTTGTCCACACAACCTGTTTTCAAGAGAAATTCTCTAGATGAAGAACAGGAGTAGTAATAGGCCCTGTGGAAACTGTGGATTTCGCTGGTTTTCCCAGTTCACACTGCGTGTCCGCCTGTGGATGGCCGGGGGATAACTCGAGGATGAATCGACGGCGGCTGTGGACAGGTTTTGTTGTCCACACTCCGTCCACAGCGCGTCCCCAACTCGGTCCCCAGAATCCGGCCAGTTGTGCACATTGTGCATGGATCCGTGGACAACCTGTGGATTCCTCGAGGATTCCTCGAGGAACAAACAACTATTGCACAACCCCCTGTAACGGACAAATGGGTTGTGTTTTTTTTGTGGAAAAATGGATGTGATAATTTTGTTAAAAAAAAT
>NZ_JBEXLL010000160.1:0-4417 GCF_040609955.1 Nocardia sp. NPDC004568 | reverse complement strand
TCGAGACTCGCGCCTGCGGCGCATGCGCTTCGAGGCCGAAACGGCGAGACGGGCCTCAACCCTTGGAGGTGTCTCGTAAAACTCGACGCATGGGGTTACGTCGGTATTCGACGAGCGTGCAGGTCGGGTCCGGACGTGGCTGCGATCGATCGCCTGCTGTCCACCCGCTGCCGGTTTTCTTGGAGACCGTGCGCGTGGATGTGGATATCAGGAGAGGGACGCGGCCTCGTGCTCGGAAGCTGTGCGGAGTTCTGCGCTCACTCCGGGGACGGATCGAGGTCCTGTTCAGCTTCCAGGCGGCGGCGGACACGGCGGGCGGCGGCGACCATATTGCGGAGGGCGGGGTCGAGCTGCCAGTGGTGGCGAGTTTTGAGGCCGCCGTCCGGGTTGGCCCAGAGCCGGTCGGGGCCGACGGCCGCGGCGGCCGCGGTGAGCAGCTCGTCCAGTTCGTCGATATCCGGGATCCGGGCCGAACGGCTCTCGTACACACCCGGACCGACGCCGTGACTGAGCCCGTGGCCGGAGGCGTAGTCGTCCTCGAGCGCTTTCAGCACCCATTCGATGGACCGGGTGGCGACGATGGCGGTGACGTCGGCGTCGAGCTGTTCGATGGCCTGGACGATCTCGGTGCGGCCCGAGTACGGGATATGGGTGTGGATCTGGGTGCTGGGCGCCACACCCGAGGTCGCGAGCCGGAAGGCGCCGATCGCCCAGCGCAGGTATTCGGCGCGGCCCTCGGGCCGGGCCGGCCACAGCTCGCGCAGCGCCGGTTCGTCGACCTGGATGATGCCGATGCCGGCGCGTTCCAGATCCACCACTTCGTCGCGGATGGCCAGCGCCACCTGATCGGCCGTTTCGTAGAGCGGCTGGTCCTGCCGGACGAACGACCGCGCCACCATGGTGACGGGTCCGGTGACCATTCCCTTCACCGGTTTATCGGTCAGCGACTGCGCGTAGGTGATCCACTCCACCGACATCGGCGCCGGTCGCGACACGTCACCGTAGATGATCGGCGGGCGCACACAGCGCGAACCGTACACCTGCACCCAGCCGAAATGGGTGGTGGCGAAACCGTCCAGCAATTCGGCGAAGTACTGGATCATGTCGTTGCGCTCGTGCTCGCCGTGCACCAGCACATCGAGGCCGATATCTTCCTGCAGTGCGATGGTGGCGGCGATCTCCGCCTCGATCTTCTTGCGGTATTCGTCGTAGGAGAGCCGCCCCTCACCCAGCTGGTGGCGGGCCTGCCGAGCTTCGACGCTCTGCGGATAGGAGCCCAGGGTGGTGGCGGGCACCGGCGGCAGCTGCAATTTCTCCTGCTGTGCGGCCCGGCGCTCGGCGTAGGGTGCGCGTTCCCGCATCTCCGGGGTGATCGCGTAGACCCGCTGGCGGACCGCGTGCTTCTGTTTGAAATGCACTTCGCCGGGGCGTTTACGCCATGTATCCGAGGGACCCTCGGTGAGTGCTTTGGCCAGTGAGACGACCTCGCCGACTTTCTGCTTCGCGAATGCGAGCCGATCGGCGACGTTTCCGTCGATATCGTATTCGGCGAGCACGTCATAGGGCACATGCAGCAACGTGGCCCCGGTGGAGACCACCAGGTCCGGGCACACCTTGGCGAGTTCGTTCAGGTATTCCAAGGTGACGTAGCGGTCGGCCCGCCACACGTTCGTGCCGCTGATGACCCCCGCGTAGAGCCGTTTACGGCGAATACCCGGGATCTGCGCCAGATCTTCGGGCCGGACCCGGTAGGACGCCAGATCGAGGCCGATCGCCTCCACCGCGGTGCCGGCGAGAATACGCAGGGCTTCCCCGAAATCGCCGTACTGTCCGGTGACCAGGATGCGTGGCCGCAGCGGCGCCTTGGACAGCCGGTCGTAGACGCGTTCGAAAGCGGCAAGTTCGGCGGCGGAACGCTCGGCGGTGAAACAGGGTTCGTCCAACTGCACACAGGTGGCGCCGCGCCGCGCGAGGATCTCGAACAACTGCTCGTAGACCGGGAGCAGCCGGTCCAGCAGATCGATGGTGTCGAACCCGGCCGACTCGCCGGGCACACTGCCGGCTTTCGACAACAGCAGCAGCGACACCGGGCCCAGCACCACCGGGCGCTGCTCGATGCCCACGGCCATCGCCCGGTCCCACTCGTCCAGCAACGCGTCGGCGTGCAGGGAGAATTCCGTATCGGCGTCGAGTTCCGGCTGCCGGTAGTGGTAGTTCGTACCGAAGAAACGCACCAATTCCAGCGGCGGTAGATCGGGCCGGCCACGCGCCATCAGGAAATAGAAATCGAGCGGGTCGAGATCGGCGCGGTATTGCGCGAAGCGGGACGGGAACGCGCCGAAGAGCAGCGCGTTGTCGAGCACATGATCGTAGAAGGAGAAAGTGTTCCCCGGGACCTGGGTGAGTCCGGTGGCGGCGAGCTCGTTGAACTGCTGCTCCTGGATATCGCGTCCGACCGCGTGCAGCTCGTCCCGGGTGATCGCCCGCCGCCAGTACGCCTCGAGCGCGCGCTTGAGCTCCCGGTGCGGACCGATCCGCGGATACCCCAGCACACTCGAGCCGAACCCTTCACCGACGTTGACCATGTCGACCTCCGTGTCTAATTGCCCCGCCGGCGCGGGACAGGCCGGGGCCCTGTCGACCCCAGTTCTTCACTCCGCCGCTCAGTCGCCGCGCTTCCGCGCCCTGCGCTCCAGAACCGGGACGGCCCGACCATGGACGCCGCCTACCGGGTAGAACGGTACGTCCTACGACCGGTGCCCGAGAGCTACCCGAAGCGAAGGCTTACACACATTCCCGACGCAACCCACATGCGTCGAGTCTTACGAGACACCTCCAAGGGTCGAGCCGCAGGCGCCGCCAAAAAACACAGCACCGTCACGAACAGGCCCAGTTCTCACCGGCACGCGAAAGACCGCCGGCTGTGCCTACGCTTTGTTGTACTGGTAGAAGCCCGCGCCCGTCTTCTTACCCAGCAGTCCCGCCTCCACCATGCGCATGAGCAGCGGCGGGGCCGAATACAGCGGCTCCTTGAATTCGCCGTACATCGAGTCGGCGATGGATTTCACCGTATCGAGGCCGACCAGGTCGGTGAGCGCGAGCGGACCCATGGGGTGGGCGCAACCGAGCACCATCGCCTTGTCGACATCCTCCTTGGTGGCGAAACCGGATTCGACCATGCGGATGGCCGAGAGCAGGTACGGCACCAGCAGCGCGTTGACCACGAAACCGGAGCGGTCCGAGGATCGCACGATCTCCTTGCCGAGGATCTCGGCCGCGAACTTCTCCGCCCGCTCGGTGACGGCGCCACTGGTCTTGAGCGTGGTCACCAGTTCGACCAGCGGGAGCACCGGCACCGGGTTGAAGAAGTGCATACCGACGACCCGCTCGGGGTTGTTGGTGGCCACCGCGATCTTCATGATCGGGATGGAGGAGGTGTTGGAGGCCAGTACCGCGCTGGGGTCGGTGACCACCTTGTCGAGTTCGGCGAAGATCGAGGTCTTGACCTTCTCGTCCTCCAGGACGGCCTCCACCACCAGCTGCCGGTCGGCGAAATCGCCCAGGTCGGAGGTGAATCGCAGCCGCCAGGCCGCCTGTTCCCGCTCCCGCTCGGTGATCTTGCCGCTGCTCACACCCCGGTCCAGGGACCGCAGGATCCGCGACCGGCCGGCGGCGGCGAGTTCCCGGGTCTGCTCGTACACGAGCACATCGACATGCGCCCGAGCGCACACCTCGGCGATACCCGCGCCCATCTGGCCGGCACCGATGACACCGACACGCTGAATCTTCTCGTTCACGTCCCACTCCTGTGTTCGTGGCGCCGCCTCGGCGGCGCGGGGCTGTGTTCATCGGCGCCGCTTCCGGCAGCGCGGGCTCGGAGCCCTCGGGACTTCGTCGACAATGCCGACCGCTCGGCAAGTGGGTGAGCGCCGGCGGGAGTCGGGTTCGGCGCTTCCCTCTCGCCGGAGAGGCCGAAGCCCCCTCGCCGGGCTGTAGCGAGGGGGCGGTACACCCCTACCGAGGTAGTGGGTCCGGGATATCCGTCGGAAGACGGAGTACCACGATCGGTCCCGGCGGACTCGGACCCGCGGGCCCGAGTCCGGCTCGGAGCAGTGACCCCGAGCCGGGGCCGTGCTTCCGGCACCATGTCGCGGACGGCCGACAGACCCGTTCCCCGCGCCGGTTCCGGTAACAACCGGAACCCGGACCGCAGAACACCGATCCTCACCGCAATCACCACCTGGTGCCGAGTCTTACGAGGCCTACAAAGGGTTGAGGCCCTTCTCGCCGTTTCGGCCTCGAAAGCGCATGGGCGAAGCGCGCCGTATACTCGCGGCGATCTGCTCGCCAGGATCCATGCCGACGGCAGGATTTCGCGCTCCGAGCACACCGAGAACGGCACCCGTGTCCAAGCCCG
>NZ_JBEXLL010000159.1:0-4547 GCF_040609955.1 Nocardia sp. NPDC004568 | reverse complement strand
GCCAGCGGGAAACCGATATCGCGGCGTTCGCGCACGCGGATGTGCCGTTCGAGCGTTTGGTGGAGGTCCTCAACCCGGCGCGGTCCACGGCGCGGCATCCGCTGTTCCAGGTCGGTTTCTCGTTCCAGAACCTGGCGCAGTCGCGTCTGGAGTTGCCGGGGCTGACGGTCTCGGGTCTGGATGTCGATACCGAGGTCTCGCAGTTCGATCTGCACCTGATCGTTGCCGACGGCTACGACGACAACGGCGCTCCCCTCGGTGTGCACGGTCATCTGACCTACGCCACCGATCTGTTCGACCGCGCTACCGCGCAGGGGATGGTCGATCGGTTCGTCCGGTTGCTCGGCGAGATCGTGGCGGATCCGCTGACGCCGGTGGGCGATGTGGAGATCTTGGCGCCGGCCGAGCGGCAGGCGCTGCGGGCTCGTAACGCGACGGGTCGGGAGTTGGATTCGGCGGCGACGTTGGTGTCGTTGCTGGATGCGTCGGTGGCAGCCACACCGGATGCCGTGGCGTTGGTGGCCGCGGACGGTTCGCATATCACCTACGCCGAGTTGGGTGCGCGGGTCAATCGGCTGGCGCGGTTCCTGATCGCCGAGGGCGTGGGTCCGCAGGATCGTGTGGTGCTGGCGTTGCGGCGGTCGGTGGATCTGGTGGTCGCGATGTACGCGGTCGCCGCTGCCGGTGGTGTGTATGTGCCGGTGGATCCGGATCAGCCGGCCGAGCGGACCGGTTACATCCTGGATACCGCGGCACCGGTGCGCGTACTGACCAGCAGTGCCGACGCCACTGATGTCGTGGTGAACCACGGTGTGCCGTCGCTGGCCGTGGACACTCTCGATCTGAGTGGTTTCGCGGCTTCCCCGGTGACCGATGCCGAGCGGGTGATGCCGTTGCGGGCGTCGAATACGGCGTATGTGATCTTCACGTCGGGTTCGACGGGTCGCCCGAAGGGTGTGGCGGTCCCGCATGCGGCGATCGTGAACCAGTTGCGGTACATCGTCGCGGAGTTCGCACTCGATGCCACGGATGCGATCTTGTTGAAGACCGCGGCGACATTCGACCTGTCGGTGTGGGAGTTCTGGACCGCCGCGGTGAGTGGTGGCCGGATGGTCATCGCGGAGCCGGAGGGCCATCGCGATCCGTCGTATCTGAACCAGTTGATGCGTCGTGAGCGGGTGACGACGTTGACGGTGGTGCCGTCGATGCTGGATGCGCTCTTGAGCACCGGGGATGGTTTGCCGGAGTCGTTGCGGCGGGTGCTGGCGATCGGTGAGGCGTTGCCGGCGGCGACGGCGCAGCGGATGCTGGCTGCCTGTCCGGGTGTCGGGTTGTTCAACCTGTACGGTCCGACGGAAGCCGCGGTGTCGGTCACCACCCATCGGGTGACCGATGTCGATGTGGTGTCGGTGCCGATCGGTGTGCCGCAGTGGAACAGCCGTGTGTATGTGTTGGATTCGCGGTTGCGTCCGGTGCCCGATGGTGTGGCGGGTGAGTTGTATCTGGCGGGTGCGCAGTTGGCGGTCGGGTATTTCGGTCGGCCGGACCTGAGTGCGGATCGGTTCGTGGCGGATCCGTTCGTGGCGGGGCAGCGGATGTATCGCACCGGTGACCTCGTCGCCTGGAACGGTGCGGGCGAGCTGGAGTATCGGGGTCGTACCGATTTCCAGGTGAAGATTCGTGGGTTCCGGATCGAGTTGGGGGAGATCGAGGCGGCGTTGCTGGCGTTGCCGGAGGTCGCGCAGACCGCGGTGGTGGCGAAGTCGGATCCGCGGACCGGTGACCGGCTGGTCGCGTATGTGGTGCCCAGCGGTGCGGCCGGGTCGGATACGGCGCGGATCCAGTCGGAATTGGCGCGGCGGTTGCCGTCGTACATGGTGCCGTCGGTGTTCGTGGAACTGTCCGCGCTGCCGTTGACCGTCAACGGGAAGCTGGATCGTAAAGCTCTGCCGGAGCCGGTGTTCGAGGCGCGCGCGTTCCGGGCCGCGTCGACTCCGATCGAGGAGATCGTGGCGGGTGTGTTCGCCGACATCCTCGGTATCGAGCGGGTCGGTGCCGACGACGACTTCTTCGACCTCGGTGGTAACTCGCTGATCGCGACACAGGTGGCGGCGCGGTTGGGTAAGGCACTCGACACGACTGTTCCGGTGCGGGCGCTGTTCGAGGCTTCGACGGTGGCCGGTCTGGCGGTACGGGTGGAGCAGCATGCCGGATCCGGTGCGCGGACGCCGCTGGTGCCGCAGCCGCGGCCGGAGTTGGTGCCGTTGTCACTGGCGCAGCAGCGCATGTGGCTGATCAACCAGTTCGATCCCGGTTCGCCCGCGTACAACATTCCGATGGCGATCCGGCTGACCGGTGAACTGGACGTCGCCGCCATGCGCGCGGCGGTTTCGGATGTGCTGGAACGGCACGAAACGCTGCGGACGCGTTATCCGGTCGGCCCCGGCGATCGCCCCTATCAGGAGGTCCTGCCGGTCGCGCAGGCTCTCGGTAGTGGCCTCGAGGTGGCTGCCGCCGCTGATCCGGTGGCTCGGATCGGCGAGCTGATGTCGATTGGTTTCGATGTCACCCAGGAGGTGCCGGTCCGGGCACTGCTGCTCGAAACCGGACCCGGCGACCATGTGCTCGCGTTCGTCGCGCACCACATCGCGGCCGACGGTGCCTCGATGGCGCCACTGGCCCGGGACCTGATGACGGCCTACCTGGCTCGTGTCGGTGGTGACTCGCCGGGCTGGTCGCCGTTGCCGGTGCAGTACGCGGACTTCGCGCTGTGGCAGCGTGCGGTGGTCGGTGACGAAACCGACCCGACCTCACCGGCCGCCGGCCAGTTGGCGTACTGGCAGAAACAGCTCGACGGGGTTGCCGTAGATGTCGGGCTGCCGCTGGACCGGCCGCGTCCGCCGGTACCGTCGATGCGCGGCGGGCTGACGAGTTTCGCCCTCGAGGCCGAGGTACACCGCTCGCTGGACGAGTCGGCGCGAGCGCACGGCGTCACGCTGTTCATGGTGATGCACGCCGCGGTGGCGGTGCTGTTGTCCCGGCTCACCAACGCCGGCGATATCGTGGTCGGCACTCCGATCGCCGGACGCGGGGAGCAGGAGCTCGACGATCTGGTCGGTATGTTCGTCAACACCCTGGCGCTGCGCACCAAGGTGGACCCCGATATGACCTTCACCGAACTGCTGGAGCAGGCCCGGGAGACGGATCTCTCGGCGTTCGCGAATGCCGATATCCCGTTCGAACAGGTGGTGGGAGCGGTACTGCCGGGCCGGGCCACCGCGCACAACCCGCTCCTCGGCGTGGTGCTGTCCTTCCAGAACACCGAGCAGCCCACCCTGGATCTGCCCGGGCTGAGTGTGCAGGCGCTGGGCGAGCAGGCACTGGCCGCGAAGTTCGATCTCCAGATCGGTATCGACCCGCAGCGGGACGCCGACGGCGGCTTCGGGGAACTGTGGTCGGTATTCGGGTACGCCACCGACCTGTTCGACGAATCGACCGTGCAGTCCTTCGGCCGCCGGTTCGCCCGGATCCTCACCGCGGTGGCCGCCGATCCGCAGGTCCGCGTGGGCGATATCGATATCCTCGATACCGCCGAACGCGACCGGATGGCGGCGCCCGCGCAGCAGGTGGCGCCCGCTGCCACCACCGGCACCGCGCTGCCGCAGACGCTGCGCGCGTCGGTGGAGGACGATCCGGAAGCCCCCGCGGTGGTATGGGGTGAGGAAGAGATCACCTATCAGGAGCTGGACGCGCGTTCGTCGCGGCTGGCCCGGGTCCTGATCGGGCGCGGGTACGGGCCGGGTACCGGTGTGGTGCTGGGGCTCGAACGCGGGGTCGACGCGGCCGTCGCGACCTGGGCGGTGCTCAAGGCGGGTGCGGCGCTGGTGCCCGCCGACGCGGTGTCCGCCGCCGCGGCCGCGGGTCTGTCGGTCGAGGCCGGCCTCGTGGCGGGTGCGCCGCCGGCCGCGCCGGGTGTCGACTGGCTGGTGCTGGATGATCCGGCGCGTATCGCGGAGATCGCGGCGGAATCGTCCCGTCCGGTGACCTACGCCGATCGGGTGCGGCCGCTGCAGGGCGGCGATCCGGTATGCGTCGGCGCCGGTGGCCGGGTGCTGTCCTACGACGAGCTGGCGGCCGTGGTGGCCGAGGTGCACACCGTGACCGAGCTGACCTACGAATCCCGCACCTTCCGGTACGGACGTACCCACGGTCCGGCCGCGGTGGCGGAGATCGTGGCGGCGGGCGCGGCGGGCGCGGCGGTGGTGCTCGTACCCGAGGTCACCGGCGCGGCGCTCGGCGATGAATGGGTCACACACCTGTGGATCGACCGGGCGGGCCTCGAGGCCTTGGAACCGGACGCCCTGGAGGACCTGTCCGCGCTCCTCCTGGAGGAGGCGGGCCGGCCGGACGGACAGTGGGCAGCGGTGGAGCGGATGCTCGAGCTGAGCGATCTGCTGGACTGAGCCTCCCGGTGTAGCGGCCGCGGTCGCCCGGCGTCAAAGTGGCCGCGGGACCCGCCCCCGCGCCGGGGGGACGCATGCAAGGTT
>NZ_JBEXLL010000158.1:0-5349 GCF_040609955.1 Nocardia sp. NPDC004568 | reverse complement strand
GGTTCGGAATGGGACCGGGCGTTTCCCTGCCGCTATAACCGCCGTAACTCTATGAAACTATCCACAGAGAGCCACCCACCAACCCCAGGGATCTTTTCCTGGTTCGGGTGTGTCTTCTGTGTCTGTGTGTTGTTTCAGATACTGCACAGTGGACGCGTAGCAACCTTTGTTTGTAAGCCCTCGGCCTATTAGTACCGGTCACCTCCACCAGTTACCTGGCTTCCAGTTCCGGCCTATCAACCCCATGGTCTGTAGGGGGCCTTAACCACTCTAGGTGGTGGGAAACCTCATCTTGGAACAGGCTTCCCGCTTAGATGCTTTCAGCGGTTATCCCTTCCGAACGTAGCCAACCAGCCGTGCCCCTGGCGGGACAACTGGCACACCAGAGGTTCGTCCGTCCCGGTCCTCTCGTACTAGGGACAGCTTTCCTCAAGTTTCCAACGCGCGCGGCGGATAGAGACCGAACTGTCTCACGACGTTCTAAACCCAGCTCGCGTGCCGCTTTAATGGGCGAACAGCCCAACCCTTGGGACCTACTCCAGCCCCAGGATGCGACGAGCCGACATCGAGGTGCCAAACCATCCCGTCGATATGGACTCTTGGGGAAGATCAGCCTGTTATCCCCGGGGTACCTTTTATCCGTTGAGCGACACCGCTTCCACATGCCGGTGCCGGATCACTAGTCCCGACTTTCGTCCCTGCTCGACATGTCTGTCTCACAGTCAAGCTCCCTTGTGCACTTGCACTCGACACCTGATTGCCAACCAGGCTGAGGGAACCTTTGGGCGCCTCCGTTACATTTTGGGAGGCAACCGCCCCAGTTAAACTACCCACCAGGCACTGTCCCTGAACCAGATCATGGTCCGAGGTTAGAGGTCCAATACGATCAGAGTGGTATTTCAACGATGACTCCACACACACTGGCGTGCATGCTTCACAGTCTCCCACCTATCCTACACAAACCGTACCGAACACCAATACCAAGCTATAGTGAAGGTCCCGGGGTCTTTTCGTCCTGCCGCGCGTAACGAGCATCTTTACTCGTAATGCAATTTCGCCGAGTCTGTGGTCGAGACAGCAGAGAAGTCGTTACGCCATTCGTGCAGGTCGGAACTTACCCGACAAGGAATTTCGCTACCTTAGGATGGTTATAGTTACCACCGCCGTTTACCGGGGCTTAAATTCTCAGCTTCGCGCCGAAGCGCTAACCGGTCCTCTTAACCTTCCGGCACCGGGCAGGCGTCAGTCCGTATACATCGTCTTACGACTTCGCACGGACCTGTGTTTTTAGTAAACAGTCGCTTCTCTCTGGTCTCTGCGGCCCAAACCAGCTCGGGAAGTAAATTCCGTCACCAGCTCGGGCCCCCCTTCTCCCGAAGTTACGGGGGCATTTTGCCGAGTTCCTTGACCACAGTTCTCTCGATCGCCTTAGTATTCTCTACCTGACCACCTGTGTCGGTTTGGGGTACGGGCCGTGTACCAACTCACTAGAGGCTTTTCTCGGCAGCATAGGATCACTGAATTCGCCTCAATCGGCTACGCATCACCTCTCAGGCACATGTTGTGCGGATTTGCCTACACAACGCCCTACAGGCTTACACCAGTACAACCACTGACTGGCCCAGCTACCTTCCTGCGTCACCCCATCGCTTGACTACTACACCCAGGGTCGCGCGCAGCCCCATCCGGCCTCCCGAAGGAGGTCCATCAGGTTTTGGGCGCTTAGCACAGATGATTCGCCATTGGGCGCGGATACACGGGTACGGGAATATCAACCCGTTGTCCATCGACTACGCCTGTCGGCCTCGCCTTAGGTCCCGACTCACCCTGGGCGGATTAACCTGGCCCAGGAACCCTTGGTCATTCGGCGGACGAGTTTCTCACTCGTCTTTCGCTACTCATGCCTGCATTCTCACTCGCGCAGCCTCCACAACTAGGTCACCCCGCTGCTTCCCTGGCTACACGACGCTCCCCTACCCAGCCACACCACTGCACACCAGACCGTAATCCGATGTGGATGTATTGTGCGACTGCCGCGGCTTCGGCGGTGTACTTGAGCCCCGCTACATTGTCGGCGCAGGATCACTCGACCAGTGAGCTATTACGCACTCTTTCAAGGGTGGCTGCTTCTAAGCCAACCTCCTGGCTGTCTGCGCAATCCCACATCCTTTTCCACTTAGTACACGCTTAGGGGCCTTAGCCGGCGATCTGGGCTGTTTCCCTCTCGACTACGAAGCTTATCCCCCGCAGTCTCACTGCCGCGCTCTCACTCACCGGCATTCGGAGTTTGGCTGATTTCGGTAAGCTTGTGGGCCCCCTAGACCATCCAGTAGCTCTACCTCCGGTGAGAAACACGCGACGCTGCACCTAAATGCATTTCGGGGAGAACCAGCTATCACGGAGTTTGATTGGCCTTTCACCCCTACCCACAGCTCATCCCCTCAGTTTTCAACCTAAGTGGGTTCGGGCCTCCACGACGTCTTACCGTCGCTTCACCCTGGCCATGGGTAGATCACTCCGCTTCGGGTCTAGAACACGCGACTCGAACGCCCTATTCGGACTCGCTTTCGCTACGGCTACCCCACACGGGTTAACCTCGCCACATGCCACTAACTCGCAGGCTCATTCTTCAAAAGGCACGCCATCACCCCCCACAGCAAGCTGTGCAGAGGCCCTGACGGATTGTAAGCGCACGGTTTCAGGTACTATTTCACTCCCCTCCCGGGGTACTTTTCACCTTTCCCTCACGGTACTAGTCCGCTATCGGTCACCAGGGAGTATTCAGGCTTACCGGGTGGTCCCGGCAGATTCACAGCAGATTTCACGGGCCCGCTGCTACTCGGGCACTCACTACAACAGAGAACATGTTTTCGCCTACCGGACTCTCACCGTCTACGGTTGGCCGTCCCAGACCAATTCGACTAACACGAACTTTTCTGACTGTTGCTCGCCACGGCAGTGACAAGAAAGTGAGCCCCACGACCCCACACGTGCAACGCCTGCCGGCTATCACACACGCATGGTTTAGCCTCATCCGCTTTCGCTCGCCACTACTCACGGAATCACATGTTGTTTTCTCTTCCTGTGGGTACTGAGATGTTTCACTTCCCCACGTTCCCTCCACACACCCTATATATTCAGGTGCGGGTAACACGACATCACTCGTGCTGGGTTTCCCCATTCGGACACCCTCGGATCACAGCTCGGTTGACAGCTCCCCGAGGCTTATCGCAGCCTCCTACGTCCTTCATCGGCTCCTGGTGCCAAGGCATCCACCGTACGCTCTAAAACACTTACAAAACAAAGATGCTCGCGTCCACTGTGCAGTTCTCAAACAACACACCCACCCGAACCTTGCACCCGCACCAGCCAGAAACTTAGAAAAGCTCCCGCGGTATGAACGGAGATCCGAGCGGATCGTATTTTTTGCCTGGAAAGAACGCCTGTTCTTTCAGGACCCAACAGTGTGTTGATATATCCACCAGCACCACGGACTCGGCCGCAGCCATACGTGATGGAGATTGTCAGCGTTCCACCCATGAGCAACCATCGGAAAACATTCGCTTCCGAAATGGCCTCTGCCACGACCGGTACTCGACTCTTCGAGCCGGCATGGAGAATGCTCCTTAGAAAGGAGGTGATCCAGCCGCACCTTCCGGTACGGCTACCTTGTTACGACTTCGTCCCAATCGCCGATCCCACCTTCGACGGCTCCCTCCACAAGGGTTAGGCCACCGGCTTCGGGTGTTACCGACTTTCATGACGTGACGGGCGGTGTGTACAAGGCCCGGGAACGTATTCACCGCAGCGTTGCTGATCTGCGATTACTAGCGACTCCAACTTCACGGGGTCGAGTTGCAGACCCCGATCCGAACTGAGACCGGCTTTAAGGGATTCGCTCCACCTCACGGTATCGCAGCCCTCTGTACCGGCCATTGTAGCATGTGTGAAGCCCTGGACATAAGGGGCATGATGACTTGACGTCGTCCCCACCTTCCTCCGAGTTGACCCCGGCAGTCTCTCACGAGTCCCCGCCATTACGCGCTGGCAACATAAGATAAGGGTTGCGCTCGTTGCGGGACTTAACCCAACATCTCACGACACGAGCTGACGACAGCCATGCACCACCTGTACACCGACCACAAGGGGGCCTACATCTCTGCAGGTTTCCGGTGTATGTCAAACCCAGGTAAGGTTCTTCGCGTTGCATCGAATTAATCCACATGCTCCGCCGCTTGTGCGGGCCCCCGTCAATTCCTTTGAGTTTTAGCCTTGCGGCCGTACTCCCCAGGCGGGGTACTTAATGCGTTAGCTACGGCACGGATCCCGTGGAAGGAAACCCACACCTAGTACCCACCGTTTACGGCGTGGACTACCAGGGTATCTAATCCTGTTCGCTACCCACGCTTTCGCTTCTCAGCGTCAGTTACTTCCCAGAGACCCGCCTTCGCCACCGGTGTTCCTCCTGATATCTGCGCATTTCACCGCTACACCAGGAATTCCAGTCTCCCCTGAAGTACTCAAGCCTGCCCGTATCGACCGCAAGCTCGGGGTTGAGCCCCGAGTTTTCACGATCGACGCGACAAGCCGCCTACAAGCTCTTTACGCCCAGTAATTCCGGACAACGCTCGCACCCTACGTATTACCGCGGCTGCTGGCACGTAGTTGGCCGGTGCTTCTTATACTCCTACCGTCACTTTCGCTTCGTCGGAGTCGAAAGAGGTTTACAACCCGAAGGCCGTCATCCCTCACGCGGCGTCGCTGCATCAGGCTTCCGCCCATTGTGCAATATTCCCCACTGCTGCCTCCCGTAGGAGTCTGGGCCGTGTCTCAGTCCCAGTGTGGCCGGTCGCCCTCTCAGGCCGGCTACCCGTCGTCGCCTTGGTAGGCCATTACCCCACCAACAAGCTGATAGGCCGCGGGCTCATCTTGCACCGATAAATCTTTCCACCCTCGGTCATGCAACCGAAGGTCATATCCGGTATTAGACCCAGTTTCCCAGGCTTATCCCAGAGTGCAAGGCAGATCACCCACGTGTTACTCACCCGTTCGCCGCTCGTGTACCCCGAAGGGCCTTACCGCTCGACTTGCATGTGTTAAGCACGCCGCCAGCGTTCGTCCTGAGCCAGGATCAAACTCTCCGTTGAAGACTCACAATCACACCCGAAGGCGCAATCAAAAGTACAAACCAGAGTCCGAAAACCCAGCAAAACAAATCGCCAGCTGGAATTTAGCTGACTTAAATGTTCGATCCTCCACACGGGGGTATGAAGAACCGAAACCAAATCAAATATTTGGCACTGACATTCATCAACACACTATTGAGTTCTCAAAGAACACACGCACACA
>NZ_JBEXLL010000157.1:0-5406 GCF_040609955.1 Nocardia sp. NPDC004568 | reverse complement strand
GCAGGCGCGAGTCTCGAGGCCGAAACGGCGAGACCAAGGGGGCCTCGACCCCGCGCCGCCGCAGGCGGCGCCAAATAAGACAGAATGGACTTATGACGAACCCTCTTGGAGGCTCGAATCGCGGTAGGCAGGGTCTGCCCACGCCCCCCTCCGGGTGGCCGGTCGGTTCGTATCCGACCTATGCCGAGGCGCAGCGTGCGGTGGATCATCTGGCGGACAATCAGTTCCCGGTGCAGAACGTGACAATCGTCGGTGTGGACCTGATGCAGGTCGAGCGGGTGCTGTACCGCTTGAACTGGGGCAAGGTGATCGGCGGGGGTGTGGTCTCGGGTGCGTGGCTCGGGTTGTTCCTGGGTCTGTTGCTGAGCCTGTTCACCACCAACGGGATGGCGGGCCCGCTGGTGGTGGGCCTGGTCGGCGGCATCATCTTCGGGGTCATCTCGACGACCATCCCCTATGCCGCCACCCGGGGTCAGCGGGATTTCGCGTCGACCATGCAGTTGGTCGCCGGTCGTTACGACGTGCTGTGCGACCCGAAGACGGCCGAACAGGCCCGGGACCTGCTCGCGAAGCTGGCCATCTAGCGAATGGACGTGATCGAACGCGTCCGGACGGCCGTGGCGGATCATTTCGGGGTGGACGCGGCCGCGGTGGATACGGCGTCGATGACTTTCCTGGGTCTGGAGCCGATCGAGATCCTGCGTATCCCCGGCGACGGTGTGACGCACTATCTGACGGTCGGCGGGTCGCGGCATCCGATGGGTGATCCGGGGGATCTGCACGCCGATCCGGTGCGCGGTCCGCGGGCGGAGTTGGTGTTGACGGTGCGGTCGGCGGCCGGCGCCGGGGCGGGGGTGGCCCGGACCCTGGGCGTGCTGGCCGCGGCGCCCGCGGTCGAAGGTGTTGTGCTGCAGGCCGACGCGCTATTGGATCTGCGCGAACCGGTCTGGCAGGAGGCGCCGTTCACGGCGGTCCTGCTGGGTGCCGGGGAGATCCCGGAGATCGAATTACCGGATCCGGCGGAGCCGGTGCGCTATTTCACGGTCATGCCGGTGACGGCGACCGAGGCGGCCTGGGTGCGAGTGCGCGGGGCGCAGGCGTTGCGGGACGCCTGGGCCGAGGCCGGTATCGATGTGCTGGACCCCGGCCGGGGTGCGGCGTCGCTGTAGCGCGCGGCTGCCGGGCGAGCCGGTCAGAGCCAGTCGTTGCGGTGGAACAGCACGAGCAGGGTCGAGCAGATCCCGAGGATGAGCACGAGCACCACCGGATAGCCCCAGCTGGTCTTCAGTTCCGGCATGTGCTCGAAGTTCATCCCGTAGATACCGGCGATCATGGTCGGCACCGCGGCGATGGCCACCCACGCCGAGATCTTGCGCATATCGGTGTTCTGTTGGACGGTGATCTTGGTGAGCGCGGCGCTGATGAGGGCGCTGAGCGAATCGTCGAAATCGGTGATGCGTTCGGCGACGCCGGTGTGGTGGTCGGCGACATCGCGCAGATAGCGGCGGATCTCCGGGTCGAGCGGCAGTTCTTCCTTGTGCACCAGCAGTTGTAGTGGCAGCGCCAGCGGATTGACCGCGCGCCGTAGTTCCACCACTTCGCGTTTGAGCTGATAGATCGCCTCGACGGTGAGCCGGGTGCGCGGGGTGAACACCTCTTCTTCCATGGCATCGATATCGAATTCCACCGCCTGCACGACGTCGATATAGGAATCGACCACATGGTCGGCGATGGCGTGCAGCACCGACCCTGTGCCCAGCCGCAATCGGGCGGGATCGCCCTCGAGACCCCGGCGCACGGCCGCGAGCGGCGAATGTTCGCCGTGCCGGACGGCGATGACGAAATCGGGTGCGGTGAAGATCAGCAGCTCACCCGTTTCGACGATCTCGCTCACCGTGTGCAGTTCGTGCTCCCGGTAGGCGACCGTGCGCATGACCATGACGAGGGTGTCGTCGTAACGCTCCAGTTTGGGTCGCTGATGGGCCTGTACCGCGTCCTCGACGGCGAGGGCGTGCAGCCCGAAGGTCTGCGCCACCTCGCCCATCTGCTCGGCGTCCGGGTCGTGCAGACCGAGCCAGACGAAACCACCCCGTGCGCGGGCGGTGGCGAGCGCCTTCTCATGGGTGAACCGGCCCGGGAGACGCCTGCCGTCCACATAGACCGCGCAGTCGACGACCGCACGGGCGGTGGGCACTCGGATATGCGGTACCGCGGTGGTACGCCGCGTCCGTCCCGGACCGTGGAACGGCAGCGGTATGGAAGGCACGCGTCGATGCTACTTCGCGGCGATCCACGGGTCGGGATCTGCGCGGACGGCTCCGGTCACCGCGGCCCGGGAGCGCGGCCACGCCCCCGCTTGCCGCCCCGCACCGGTGGTGTCGCGGACCGGCACTGGAAGACTGGACGGGTGCGCATCGATCTGCATACCCACTCCACCGCCTCCGACGGCACCGACAGCCCGGCCGAACTGGTGCGCAAAGCGGCCGATGCCGGGCTGGACGTCGTCGCGATCACCGATCACGACACCACCGCCGGCTGGGCCGAGGCCGAGGCCGCCCGCCCGCCCGGCTTGACCCTGGTCCGGGGAATGGAGATGTCGTGCGTGGGCCGCGGCGTCGACGGCTACCCCGTGTCGGTGCATCTGCTGGCCTACCTGTTCGATCCCGCCGACAGCGGGTTCGCGACCGAGCGGGAGCGGCTGCGCGCCGAACGCGTCGAGCGACTACGTGCCATGGCCGAACAGATGGCCGTCGACGGGCTACCGATCGATCCGGACGCGGTGCTGGCCGCCGCGGGCCCCGCCGCGGGCCGCCCGCATCTGGCCCGCGCCCTGGTCGAGGCGGGCGTTGTGCCCTCGGTGGAGGCCGCCTTCGCGGAGCTGCTGGCCTCGGACGGCCCCTACTACGTGGAGAAGGCCGACACCCCGCTGCATCGCGCGGTGACGATGATCGCCGCCGCCGGTGGGGTCAGCGTGCTCGCCCACGGACGGGCCCGCAGCCGCGGCCGGCTGCTGGACCTGCAGGAGGTGCGCGACCTGGCGCCGCACGGGTTGGGCGGACTGGAAGTCGATCACCCCGACCACAGCCCGCGGGACCGGGCGGTGCTGCGTGAACTCGCCGGCGAATGCGGACTGCTGGCGACCGGGTCCTCGGATTACCACGGTGCCAACAAGGCCATCGGGCTCGGCGAATGCACCACCGACCCGGCGCAGTTCGAGAAACTGGCCGGCCGAGCCACCGGCGTACCGGTGCTGGCCTCATGAGGTTGGTGCGCGGCCTCAGCGGGGTGGCGGCGGCCGGGCTGGTGCTGCTGGCGCTGGTCGTCGTCGGTGCGGAATTCATCGGCGAGCGCCGCGGCTTTCCCGGGCCGGGTGCCGAATCGGTGGCCTGGCATATCGTGGTCGCGGTGATCGCCGTTGCGGCGCAGGTGTATTCGGACCGGGTGCGGGGCGCGGCGAGTCTCGGTGCGGCGGTGGTGGTGCTGGGTTCCGGCGCGATCCTGCTGTGGACCCAGTGGTGGGGCTGACCGGCCGCGGGATGCGTTCCAGTTCCGGGAACTTTCGAGGTGTCTCACCGGAGCCCGGTAGCACTCGCGAGTTTCCGCTCACGGGAAGGTAATGCTCACGGCCTACGCTGGCCCCGTGGTGTCCGAAACCCGCAATCCGCCGGACCCGGTTTGGCGAACGACCCGGGACCTGGCAGAATGTTGCGGATTCCCGATCGTTGCCACCGCCGGGTCGGGGATATCAGGCGCCCGCCGCTGCGCGACGCACCGTCGCGAGGGGAAACGGGCACCGGTCGAGTTCATTCGGACCAACCCGTCCGACATCCACCCGGACCGTCGCTGCCCGGAATCAGCACCACCGTCTATCACCCTGTGTCCGGGGTCCCCGGGACTTCCGGGTCCTGGTCGCGCCGGGAAACATCCTGGTCGCGCCGCCGATGAACGATATGACGCAGATAACACCAAATACCCGGCGGTAACCGTCCACCGGTTACGACCGCAACCAGCAGGAGTGAAATCGTGTCCTCTGTGACTGACGCACCGAACGCCACCGCCAGCAAAGAAGAGGTCCAAGATCTCTCGGCGATCACTCACGAGGAGATCTTCGCGGGTCACCTCGGCGGCAAGCTCTCGGTCGAGCTCAGCTCGCCGCTGGAAACCCAGCGCGACCTATCGATCGCCTACACGCCCGGTGTGGCCCAGGTGAGCCGCGCCATCGCCGAGGACGAGAGCCTGGCCAAGCGCTACACCTGGACCGACCGCCTGGTGGTCGTGGTCAGCGACGGCTCCGCGGTGCTCGGCCTCGGCGATATCGGCCCGCGCGCCTCCCTCCCGGTCATGGAGGGCAAATCGGCGCTGTTCAAGAAGTTCGCCGGACTCGACTCCATTCCGATCGTGCTGGACACCAAGGATGTCGACGAAATCGTCGAAACCCTGATCCGCTTGCGCCCCAGCTTCGGCGCGGTGAATCTGGAGGACATCTCCGCCCCCCGCTGCTTCGAGATCGAGCAGCGGGTCGTGGAGGCACTCGACTGCCCCGTCATGCACGATGACCAGCACGGCACCGCCATCGTGGTGCTGGCCGCCCTCAACGGCGCCGCCGCCGTGCAGGGCCGCGCCACCTCCGGTCTCAAAGTGGTCGTGTCGGGCGCCGGCGCCGCCGGTGTCGCCTGCACCAACATCCTGCTCGCCGCGGGCGTCGCCGATGTGACCGTGCTCGACTCCAAGGGCATCGTCAGCCGCGACCGCGGCGATCTCAACCCGGTCAAGGCCGACCTGGCCCAGCGCACCAACCCGCGCGGCCTCACCGGCACCGCCGCCGACGCGCTCGCCGGCGCCGATGTGTTCCTCGGCCTGTCCGCGGGCACCATCGCCGAAGAGCTCATCGCCTCGATGGCGCCGGAGTCCATCGTGTTCGCCATGTCCAACCCGGATCCGGAGATCCACCCCGACGTGGCCCACAAGTACGCCGCCATCGTCGCCACCGGGCGCAGCGACTTCCCGAACCAGATCAACAATGTGCTCGCCTTCCCGGGCGTGTTCAAGGGCGCGCTCGACGCGGGCGCCCGGCGCATCACCGAAGGTATGAAGATCGCGGCCGCCAACGCCATCCTCGGCGTCGTCGCCGACGAACTCGCCGTCGACAAGATCGTGCCCAGCCCGCTCGACCCCCGCGTCGCCCCCGCGGTGGCCGACGCGGTCGCCGCCGCCGCCCGCGCGGAGGGCGTCGCCTGATAGATCGTTCCGCCTTACCCGGGCGGTAACCGCAACTACAGCACTCGGCCGCCACCCCGGGCCGGGTGCTGTAGTTTTTGGCGGCGCCTGCGGCGCCGCGGGGTTGAGGCCCCCTTGGTCTCGCCGTTTCGGCCTCGAGACTCGCGCCTGCGGCGCATGCGCTTCGAG
>NZ_JBEXLL010000156.1:0-5409 GCF_040609955.1 Nocardia sp. NPDC004568 | reverse complement strand
CACCGCCGGCGCCGACGGATCCACCGCCACCGCCGCGGCCAGCAACTCCGGCAACGTCGACGCCGGCACCGCCGCACCACCCGTGCGGGACAGGACCTCACGACGTTCACTCGAATCGAGAAGTTCGAGATCGCCGAGCACCGCGTCCGGGTCGGCGGCGACCGCCGACAGCAACCGCTGGAATCGGGTGATCAGCGAGGACGCGGTGGCCTCGTCGAACAGTTCGGTGGCGTAGTTCACCACCAGTTCCAGCCCGCCCGCACCGTTTTCGGCCAGCGAGAACTGGAGGTCGAAGCGCGCCACATCGTCGGCGATCTCCACCCCGGAGACGGTCAGCCCGGCCAGGTCCAGCGCCGGCGCTTCCTGGTTCTGGAACGACAGCGCCACCTGGAACAGCGGGTTCCGGGCCTGCGAACGCTCCGGCGCCAGCAGATCCACCAGCCGCTCGAACGGCACATCCGCATTACCGAACGCATCCAGGTCGACCTGCCGAGCCCGATCCACCAACGCGGCGAACGATTCGCCCGACCCGACCGCGGTCCGCAACACCAACGTGTTCACGAACATACCGACCAGATCGTCGAGCGCCCGCTCACCACGACCCGCGATCGGCGTACCGATCGCGATGTCATCGCTACCGGACAACCGTGCCAGCAACGCCGCCAATCCGGCATGCAACACCATGAACATCGAGGCACCGCGAGCCCGGGCCAGCGCGTTCAGATCCCACACCAGCTCGGCGTCCAGCTCGCCGTGCACCCGCGCGCCGCGCATCGACGCCACCGCGGGACGCGGGCGGTCGGTGGGCAGCACCAGTTCGTCGGGCAGATCCGCGAGCGTGTCCTGCCAGAACGCGATCTGACGGGCCATCGGGGCATCCGGGTCGTCCTCGGCGCCCAGCACCTCTCGCTGCCACAGCGTGTAGTCGGCGTACTGCACCGACAACGGCGCCCAGCCCGGCAGCTCGCCCTGGGCACGCGCCGCGTACGCGGTCATCACGTCCCGCGCCAGCGGAGCCAGTGAGAAACCGTCACCAGCGATGTGGTGCAGCACCACGACCAGAACGAATTCCCGGGGCGAGACAGCGAGGAGACGGACCCGCACCGGCACGGCGGCGGCCACGTCGAAACCGGTCGCCGCGAACTCGACGACCTGGGCCACCAGTTCGTCCGCCGACACATGCTCCGGCTCCAGAGCCGGTACGGCGCGCTCGGCCGGCAGGATCTGCTGCACCGGCCGGCCACCCTGCTCCGGGTACCTGGTCCGCAGCGATTCGTGCCGGGCCACCACATCGCCGAGCGCGGCGCGCAAGGCCGCCACGTCGAGATCGCCGGTGAGGCGGATCGCCATCGGCAGGTTGTAGGCCGCCGACGAGGTGTCGTACTGGTTGAGGAACCACATCCGCTGCTGCGCGTACGACAGCGGCACCAGTTCCGGCCGCGGCCCGGCCACCAACTCCGGCCGGGACCGTCCACCGGACTCCTCCACCTGGAGAGCGAGCGCGGCCACGGTCGGCGCCTCGAACAGCGCGCGGACCGCCACCTGGGTACCGAGTGCCGCGCCGATCCGGGCCGCGACCTGCATACCGATCAGGGAGTTACCGCCCAGCTCGAAGAAATCGTCGTCCGCGCCGACCCGGTCCACGCCCAGCACATCGGCGAAGGTCGCCGCCACGATCTCCTCGATCGGCGTGGACGGCGCCCGGAACGCCCGGGCCGCGAAGACCGGTTCGGGCAGCGCCCGGCGATCGAGCTTGCCACTGGCGTTCAGCGGGAAGGCGTCGAGCACCACGAACGCGGCGGGCACCATGTAGGAGGGCAACCGGCCCGACAGGGCGGCGCGCAGCGCGTCGGTCTCGACCGCGACGCCAGCGGCCGGCACCACATAGCCCACCAGCTGATCCCCGGTGCGCGCGTCACCGCGGAGCACCACCACGGCCTGCGCGACCGCGTCGATCTCGGTCAGCGCGGATTCGATCTCGCCGAGTTCGATCCGCAGACCACGCAGCTTCACCTGGAAATCGGTACGACCCAGGTATTCGAGTTCACCGGCGGCGGTCCACCGCACCAGATCACCCGTGCGATACATCCGCTCCGCGACCTCGAACGGATCCGCCACAAACCGATCCGCCGACAGATCCGGACGCGCCACATACCCGCGGGCCAGCTGGGTACCGGCAAGGTACAGCTCACCCGCGACACCCACCGGAACCGGCCGCAACCGGGCATCCAGCACATACACCCGCGTGTTGAACACCGGCGCACCGATCGGCACCGACACCACGTCCGCTTCCGTCACCTCGTGGAAGGTGACATCCACCGCGGCCTCCGTCGGACCGTACAAGTTGTGCACAGCCGTCCCGGTCAACTCCCGCAACCGGTGCGCCGGCATCGGCGCCAACGCCTCACCCGAAGAGAACACCAACCGCAACGAACCACACCGCGCCGCATCGGAGGGCAGCGCCGCCACGAACACCGTCAACATCGACGGCACGAAGTGCGCCACCGTCACACCCTCGGCATCGATCACCTCCGCCAAATACTCCGGATCCCGATGACCATCCGGCTTCGCCACGACCAGACGCGCACCGACCTGCAACGGCCAGAAGAACTCCCACACCGACACATCGAACGTCGACGGCGTCTTCTGCAACACCACGTCGGTGGATTCCAGACCGTACTCCGACTGCATCCACACCAGGCGATTCACAATCGCCGCATGCGACACCGCCACACCCTTCGGACGACCCGTCGAACCGGAGGTGAAAATCACATACGCCGTATTCGACGCCCGCAACGGCGCACGACGATCCGCATCCGTGACCGCGGTATCGGCGTACGTCGAGAGGTCGATCGCGTCCACGACCACCACCGGACGGTCCGCCGTGGTGAATCCGTCCGCCGAACTCGTCAATACGCAGACCGGGTCGGCCGTGGCCAGGATGTAGTCCGTACGCTCGGCCGGCTGCTCCGGATCCAGCGGCACATACGCACCACCGGCGGTGACCACCGCGTACATCGCCACCACGAGATCCACCGAGCGCCGCATGCCGAGGGCCACCGGAACATCCGGCCCGACACCCAGCGAGATCAGATGCCGTGCCAGGCGGTTCACCCGGCCGGCGAACTCGGCGTAGGACAGACCTGTCCCCTCGAACGCCACCGCGGGCGCTTGCGGAGTGCGTGCCACCCGGTCGGCGAACAGACCGGCCAGGGTCGCGTCCGGATCGACCGCGTGCTCCGGGCCGTACCCGCCGCGCAGTACCGCCGATGCCTCCAGCGCGTCCAGCAGCGGGAGATCACCCAGCGGCCGCTCCGGCGTCTTCACCACGGCCTTGAGCAACCGGACGAAACGCTGGGCGAACTGCGCGACCGTCTCGCGGTCGAACAGATCGGTCGCGTAGGTGAAGACCGCATCGATCCCGGCCGTTCCGGTCCGCTCACCGAGATCCAGCTGGAGATCGAACTTCGCGGTCTCCAGGGGCATCTCGACCGCGCCGATCGCCAGCCCGGACAGCTCCGTGTCCACCGCCGGGGTGTTCTGCATCGCCAGCATCACCTGGAACAGCGGATGCCGGGCCTGCGAACGCACCGGATTGAGGATTTCCACCAGACGTTCGAACGGCAGATCGGCGTGCCCGAACGCGGCGATATCGGTACCGCGCACCGAACCCAGCAGCTCGGTGAACCCGGCGCCGGAATCGACCGGCGTCCGCAACACCAGGGTGTTGACGAACATGCCGACCAGATCGTCGAGGGCACGTTCACCGCGACCCGCGATCGGCGTGCCGATCGCGATATCGGTCTCCCCGGACAACCGTGACAGCAGTACCGCGAAGGCGGCGTGCACGGCCATGAACAGGGTCGCGCCTTCGGTCCGCGCCAGTTCGGCCAGCCCGGCATGGGTTTCGGCGTCGATCTCGAACGCGTGGGTGGCGCCCCGGCCCGACGAGATCGCGGGCCGCGCCCGGTCCGCCGGAAGCTCCAGCTGATCCGGCAGCCCGGCCAGCTCCTGCGACCAGTACGAGATCTGCTGGGTGATCATTGATTCGGGATCGTCTTCCGAACCCAGTACCTGCCGCTGCCACAGCGCGAAATCGGCGTACTGCACCTCCAGCGGCGCCCAGCCGGGCTCGTCGCCGGCGGTACGCGCCACGTACGCGGTCACCACGTCGCGGAGCAGCGGCGCCATGGAGAAACCGTCACCGGAGATGTGGTGGACGACGAAGCCGAGCACATGCTCGGACGCGCCGAGCCGGAAGAGCCGGGCCCGGAACGGCACGCTCGCGGTCACATCGAAGCCCGCCATCACCAGCTCGGCGAGCCGTGCGGGCAGATCGCCCGCCGTGATCTCCACCGGCGCCAGCTCTGGCAGCACCTCGGCCGCCGGCAGCACCTGCTGGAACGGAGTCCCGCCCACCTCCGGGTAGAAGGTCCGCAGCGATTCGTGCCGTACCAGCACATCACCGACGGCGGCCGCCAGGGCGGCCGTGTCGAGCTCACCGGACAGCCGGACCGCGACCGGGATGTTGTCCACGAACGAATCCGGGTCGAACCGGTTCAGGAACCACATCCGCTGCTGCGCCAGCGACAGCGGCACCCGTTCCACGACCTCGCCCGACTCCAGGACCTGGGTCGGACGCGGTTGCGGCACCAGCGCGGCCCGCCCGCCGGTCTCGGACCGCAGTTCCGCGCGCGCGGCCAGGGCGGCCACGGTGGGCGCCTCGAACAGCGTGCGCACCGGGACGTCGACATCCAGCGCCCGGCCGAGGCGGGCCGCGACCTGGGTCGCGATCAGCGAGTTGCCGCCCAGGGCGAAGAAGTCGTCGTCGGCACCGATCCGGTCCGCACCGAGCACATCGGCGTAGACACCGGCCACGATCTCCTCGATCGGGGTCGACGGCGCCCGGAACTCGCGCGCCTGGAATTGCGGCTGCGGCAATGCCCTGCGATCCAGCTTGCCGGACGGGTTCAACGGGAACTCGTCCAGCTCCAGCACGGTCGCCGGCACCATGTAGGCCGGCAGTACCGCGCGGACCGCGTCGAGCAATTCCCCGGATTCGATCCGCGCGCCCGTCGCGGGCACCACATAGGCGACGAGCTGTTCGCCCAGCGGCGAGGTCGCGACCGTCACCACGGCCTGACCCACCTGCGGTTGTGCCAGCAGGGCGGATTCGATTTCGCCGAGTTCGATCCGCAGACCACGCAACTTCACCTGGAAATCGGTACGACCCAGATACTCCAACTCACCCGCAGCAGTCCACCGCACCAGATCACCCGTGCGATACATCCGCTCCGCAACCTCGAACGGATCAGCCACGAACCGATCCGCCGACAGATCCGGCCGCGCCACGTATCCGCGCGCCAACTGCACGCCCGACAGATACAACTCGCCCGCGACACCCACCGG
>NZ_JBEXLL010000155.1:0-5472 GCF_040609955.1 Nocardia sp. NPDC004568 | reverse complement strand
ATACGTACGCGCTGGTCCATGGCTTTGTTTTGCCTCCGCCTCTTCTTCGTTTCCCACCTGGAGCCCGACCGGACCCGGCAGCCGCCGCACACCGCGGAGCCGACAGAGGCCGGCTCCGCCGTCGCGACCCGGCTGTTACCTACCTCCGCCGGCGTCCTGATACGCCTTCACCGCGGCGTCCAGCTCGTCGAGCGCCCGGCCGAAGTCCTCGAAGTTGCCGGTACGCATGGCGGCACGTACCTCTTCGATCTTGCGGCCCAGCTCCGCCGCCGCGGCATCCCGCGCGGCCGAACCGGTACTCGCGGGCGGCGGCGTCGAGCCGTTGGGCGTCGAGGCACCCTGATCCTGGGAGTCGTCGCCCTGGGGCTGCGGCGGCGCGCTGCCGGGGTTCGGCCGGGTGGCCGGGTCACCGCCGGACGGGGTGGCCAGCGCGCCGGCCCCCGGTAGCACCTGGTTCAACGCGTCGGCCAGCGTCGAGCCGTAGCCGACCTTCACACTGCCGGCCTGATCCCGGTAACTGACCAGGACTCGCAGCAACTGCGGGAAGGTGGCGGTGTTCTGACCGGTATTGCGCTCGTTGTAGAACGGCTCCACATAGAGGATGCCGCCGTCGGCCACCGGCAAGGTGAGCAGATTGCCGTATCTGATCTTGTTCGAGTTCGACAGCAGCGTCTTCTCCTGGGAGACCTGCGGCGCTGTCGTCATCGTGTTCTGGGTCTGCTGCGGACCCTGGGTCTGTGTATCGGTCGGCAGCTGCAGGATCCGGAACTTGCCGTACCCGTCGGGGTCGGAGCGCACCGATATATAAGAGGACAGGAACTGCCGGTTGTACCCGACCATCGCGCTGGTCAGATTGAACACCGGCTTCCCGGTCTCCGGGTCGCCGAGCAGCACGTAGTACGGCGGCTGGCTGGCCGACACCCCCTCCACTGTCGGATCGGCGGGCACGGACCAGAACGCGTTGTTGGTGAAGAACTCGCGCGGATCGTCCACGTGGTACTTGGTCAGCATCTCGCGTTGCACCTTGAACAGATCCTCCGGATACCGGAAGTGCTCGCGCAGATCGGGACTGATCTCGCTTTCCGGGATCACCGCGTCCGGGAACACGCCCCGCCAGGCCTGCAGCACCGGATCGCTGGGATCGGTTTCGTAGAGCTTCACCGTGCCGTCGTAGGCGTCGACCGTGGCCTTCACCGAGTTGCGGATATAACTGACCTCTTTACGCGGCAACAGCCGGCCGGTGCGCTGGTCGACGCTGTCCTCGACCGCGCCCTCCAGCGAGGTCGTCTGCGCGTAGGGATAGCTGTCCAACGTGGTGTAGGCGTCCACGATCCAGACGATGCGCCCGTCCACGACCGCCGGGTAGGCATTGCCGTCCGGAGTCAGCCACGGGGCGACCTTCTCCACCCGGTCCCGCGGCGAGCGGTTGTAGAGGATCTTCGAATCGCCGCTGATCGCCGAGGAGAAGAGGATATTGCGCTCGGCGTACTTGGCCGCGAACGCCAGCCGGTTGAACCAGTTCCCGATCGCCACACCGCCGGCACCGTCGTAGGTGAAGCGGGCCTGGTCGGTGTCGTACTCCCGCGGCGCCTGATCCGCCTCCGCGCCGACGATGGCGTAGTCGGGATCGGACTGCGAGATCAGTTCGCCGTAGTAGATACGCGGCTGATCGACCTTGATCCGCTGCTGGTCCTTCGGCGTGAACAGGTCGCTGACCAGGAAGATAGGATAACCCGAGTCGCTGCTGCCGCCGGCGGCGTTCGGATCCTCGGACTGCGGCCGGTTGACCCGGTTGGCGGGCGCGGCGACGAAACCGTTGCCGTGCGTGTAGACCGTGTGCTTGTTGATCCAGTCGGTCTGGTTACCGCTCAGGGTGGCCGGGGACAGTTCACGCGCGGCCACGATGTAGTCCTGGACCTGGCCGTTGAGCGAATACCGGTCGATATCGAGCGCCTCGGGGAAGCCGTAGAAGTTCTTCAGCTGCCGCAGCTGGGTGAACGTCGGGGACAGGATGTTGGGATCCAGCAACCGGGCATTCGCGATGGTGGCATGGTCCACCGGCACGTTCACCGGATTCTTGCTGCTCTCCCCCTTGTAGTCGATGTACTCGATCTTGTCGTCGGTGATCCCGTAGGCCTCCCGGGTGGCGGCGATATTGCGCTCGATGTACTCGCTCTCCTTCTCCGCCGCGTTCGGGCGCACCGAGAACTGCTCGACCATGAGCGGCCACACCGCCCCCACCAGCACCGAGGACAGCACCAGCAGCGCCGCCGCCATCGCCGGCACCCGCAGATCACGCAGCACGATCCCCGCGAAGAAGGCCAGCGCGCAGATGATCGCGATGGACATCAGGATCAGCTTGGCCGGCAGCACCGCGTTGATATCGGTGAACGAACCACCGTTGAAGGTGGGCTCCTTCCGGTTGCTCATCAACAGCTGATAGCGGTCGAACCAGTAGGCGACGGCCTTGAGCAGGACGAAGATCCCGGCCAGCACCGCGAGCTGGATGCGCGCCGGCGTGGTGAGCACGCCCTCGCGCCCGGTCAGCCGCAGGCCGCCGAAGATGTAGTGCGTCACCAGGTTCGCGAAGAACGCGATCACCACGGCGACGAACAGCCAGTTCAGCACCATCCGGTAGAACGGCAGATCGAAGGCGTAGAAGCCCACATCCAGGCCGAACTGCGGATCGGTGCGGCCGAACGAGCCGCCGTGCAGGAACAACTGCACAGTCACCCAGTTCGACTGGGCGACCAGCCCGGACAGCACACCCAGCAACACCGGGATACCGATTCCGAACAGTCTCAGCTTGCCGAGTACCGTCGTCCGGTACCGGGCGATCGGATCGCCGGCGCCCGAAGTCGGCACGAACACCGGACGGGACCGATAGGCCAGCAACAGGGCGAGCCAGACGATCAGCCCGACCACGAGGGCGACCACCGCGAACACCACGACCCTGGTCAGCAGCACGGTCAGGTAGACGCCGCGGAAATCGACCTCCCCGAACCACAGCCAGTTCGTATAGGTATCGACGAGCCGAGGCCCTACCAACAGCAGTGCGGCCAGCACCACCGCAGCCACCAGCAGCAAACGACTGCGCCGGGACAACGACGGTAAACCGGCGGGGGGGCGCATGCCCACGATGCCACTCTCCAGGGTCCGGCGGCGAGTGAGCCGGTAGCGCCACCGGCCGCTGCGCCGCAGTCCGAATTGTTGAGGTCGGGCCCGTACGGACCCTCTGCGCCCCACTCTACGGAAAACGGACATGTTCGCGACCGCAGGGTTCGGGCGGTGTCGCGGCGGCGGATGGGAGGATGGTCCGGTGAGCGCCGACCTGCATGCCGAAATCGTCCTTGCCCGTTCCGTCCACGAAGTCGCGGAGTTCGTGGACGCCGAGGGCTGGGGGAGATCGCCGCAGATGTTCGCGCTGGTGCGCACCGCGGATCTGGTGGCCGCCGAACCCGCGCTCATCGACGAGGTCGACGCCGCGGACGAACTGACCCCGATCGCCCAGGACCCCCTGCCCGATCATGTGGCCGGCGGATCGATGGCACTCGACGAATTCCTCGCCACCACCAGTTGGCCCCCCGCGGTGGCGGGCTGTGTCCTGGTGCAGGAGATCGTGGTTCTCCCCCCGGACGCCGAGGAGGATCTCGACGACGCCCTCACTCCGCTGCTGGCCGATGCGGACGCCGCCGACGCGGCCGGCCGGGCCGCCGCCCATGCGCACCCGGGACGGCGCGAGGCCCGGCTCTTCGCGGCCGTGCTGCGTTCGGGAAACAGTCTGTGCCTGTTGCAGCTACGGCCCGAAGCGGGCGAAGACGACGGCGCCGACCTCGACCTGCGCACCTACCCGAATCTCGCGCCGAACCTGGTGGAAGCCCTACGCCACACACTCGAGGAATCCGCCGACTGAACGGAGAACGCCCGGGCCCGGGCGCACGTACTCCGCCGTCGTCGGATGCCTCAGCCGCAGCCGACGACTTCCTGCCCCGCCGAGAGATCCTCGAGCGACTGCACGGCGCCCGCCAGCGTCTCCACCCGCACCAGCCGCAGCCCGTCGGGGACCCGCTGACTCGCCTCGTTGCAGTTACCCGCCGGGACCAGGAACGTTTCCGCGCCCGCCTCCCGGGCCGCCATCATCTTGTACTGGATCCCGCCGATCGCGCCGACCTTGCCGTCCTCGTCGATGCTGCCGGTACCCGCCACGAAGGAACCGCCGTCGAGGTCGCCGGGACTCAGTTTCTCCACCAGCGCCAGACTGAACATCAAACCGGCCGACGGACCGCCGATATCGGCCAGATTGAAATCGATCTGCATGGGCGGCGCCGCGGCCACGGTCGGAGTCAACCCCAGGAACCCCTTGGCCGCGTCGTCCGGCCGGGCGCCGAGGGTGATCTTCGCGGTCTGCTCGGCGCCGTCGCGTCGGTACACCACCGGGACCACGGTTCCGGGCGCCCGGCTCGATGTCTCGTTGAGCACATCCTGAGCGGTCGCGACCGGCTTACCGTTCACGCTGACGATCTGGTCACCGGCGCGCAACGCCTCCTGGGCCGGCGCGCCCTCGGTGACCTTGTGCACGAACACCGCGGTCGGCAGATTCAACTGATTCATCGCCGCGACCTCGGCATTGCTCTCCGAGGTGGTGAACTCCTGCTCGTTCGACCTGTCGACCTCCTCCCGGGTCACTCCGGGGGGATACACCTCGGCGCGCGGCACGATTCCGTGCCGGCCGCTCACCCAGAAACCGAGCGCCTCGAAGATGGTGAGCCCGTCCCGCACCGCGACCGTGGTCATGTTCAGGTGCCCGGCGGTCCGGTCGACTTCGGCCCCCGACACCTGCACGACCTCGAGGCCGTCCACTTCGCCCAGCGTATCGACGGTGGGTCCGGGGCCCAGCGCCACGAACGGCACGGTGAACACACTGCCCACCACACCGAACAACACAACCGGGACAAGGGCGACCAGGAGCGTGATGATCCGACGATTCACCCGGCCAACACTAGCCATCGGCCGCCGCACAACGCGGGACAGGCACGCGAGCGCGGCCGAGGAGATCCCCCAGCGCGCCGTGGCGGATCATGCCTGACGCGCGAGCGCCTGCTTCACCTCGGCCAAGGACGGATTGGTGGCGGTCGACCCGTCGGCGAACTTCAGGGTCGGCACCACGTGATTGCCGTTGTTCACGCTGCCGACGAACTCCGCCGACGCCGGATCCTGCTCGATATCGATCTCCACATAGCTGATCCCGGCCTCTTTCAGCTGGGTCTTCAACCGCCGGCAGTAACCGCACCAGGTGGTCGAGTACATGGTCAGATCAGGAGTCACGTCAGTCACGAACAGACCAACACCAGGCGGGTCACGTTTATTGCAGTGTTTTTTGGCGGCGCCTGCGGCGCCGCGGGGTCGAGGCCCCCTTGGTCTCGCCGTTTCGGCCTCGAGACTCGCGCCTGCGGCGCATGCGCTTCGAGGCCG
>NZ_JBEXLL010000154.1:0-5587 GCF_040609955.1 Nocardia sp. NPDC004568 | reverse complement strand
CGACGTCGTGACATGGTGTGATCGTCTCCTTCTGCACCCATTCTGGTGCATCAGAACTCTCACAACCGGTGGACCCACCCACCGGGCTCCAGTCAGTAGGGCTCAACCGGAATACGGCTTTCACGTGGGCGCGGGCAGCGGGCCGGCGGTCGGTAGCAGCCTCGCGTGCCCATCCGCGGCGGGGTGAGTACGAGCAGTTGCGTGCCCGCGGGGATATCCTAGCAGCGGGCAGCGCAACAAATCGGTGTGAACGTGCGCACCGCGCGGGATTGGGACGGCGGGGTTCGTAAGACCAGCACTTCCCGCACCTATCGTGATGGTCTGCGTGTCGATTACGCCGCAGGAACAGCGACGATGGCCGGTGTGAACACGGTGTCGCCGATCTTGTCGGTGTTGGACAAACAGCTGCATCCTCGGTTCTTGTCGTTGACCGAGCGTGAGCAGATCCGGGATGTTGCGGGCGAGTCGGGACTTGCAGAACCCGGACAGTGACTCCGGCAACGGTCCGTCCACCGTGTCGTTCCAGATCGAGCTGCGCTTTCAAAGTCTGGTTGATCGATTCGATGATCTGCCGTAGCGGCTTGAACAAGCCACTACCAGGCCGCTGCGCCTCGCCCTTGCGGACCGGGCGCAAACCGTTAACCTGGACCAAGACCGCCGACGAAATCCTCGACCGACTCGCCGCATATCTTCAACGATTCCTGGCGGGGGACACTAGTTGCAGATCACCACTGGTGATCGCCATGTTCACACGAGCCGTCGCACATGGCGGTCACCCGATGCGAGAGAGGACGGATTCCCCTTGAGTGAGCGGAAACTGGAGGACATGGAGCGGCTCCACCAGGGCCGCGGACTCGTGCTGTGGAGCTTCATGATGTCGCTGGACGGATTCGTCGCAGGACCGCACCACAGCATGGACTGGCTGGGGACCGGCGGATACCGCGTGGATCCAGGCGTCATCGAGGGCTACATCGAAGGCACCGGCGCGATCATCGCTGGACGCGATGGTTGGGACTCACCGGTGGGGCACAGTCCCTGGGGCGGTGCCTGGCAGGGTCCCATCTTCGTCCTCACGCACCACCCCGAAGACGCGGAACCTGCTGAGAACGTGACCTTCCTGCATCGCGACCCGGCCGATGTCGTCCAGCTGGCGCTGGCCGCCGCCGGAGGGAAAGACATCATGGTGTTCTCCCCGAACATCGGCGCCCAGCTCCTTGAACGCGGCCTGATCGACGAGATCGACCTGCACATTGCCCCTGTCCTCCTCGGCGACGGTATCCGGCTCTATAGCAAGCCCGGTGGTGCGCCAATTCGGCTCAGCCCACGGGCGGGCGACGCGGCCTCCACTGTGCGGGTGCGCTATCGGCCGATGTCCTGAACTGCGTGTGCGCACATTTGCCGGCGAGCATCGAGGATGCCATTCAGGCGGTGCCGAACATGACCTTTCGACTGTCCGGGTCCACCACGGTGACTACGACATCGTCGGCGGCGCGTGGCTCGATGCCGAGGTCGCGTAGGTGGCTAACCAAGGGATGCGGGGGTGGTTACCCGTGAAAGGTGTTGCCGGTAGACACTTTCGAGGTGGCTTGGGGTTCGGGTAGTAATCGCGCGGAAAACAACGACAATAGCTTGACCAGTGGTTTCACCCCCGAATTGGTGTGTTCAGGACCACAGTCGGCAGCGCTGAGTGTGCGCCAGGGCTGGCCTTCGCGCGGCTCTGGCTGAGGGCTACATCGGCCGCATCTCGGGGCAGGTGTGCCGTTGTCTGCTGGTTAGGTGGTGGTGTCTCGGTCGAGGTGGCGGTAGATGGTTTTGCGTGAGACGGCGAAGGTTTCGGCGATTTGGGCGACGGTGTAGCGGCGTTTGCCGTGTTCGTTGGTTTCGTCGTACATCTGCCGTGCCTTGAGCGTCTGGAGTTCGGTCAGCGCGGCCGGTCGTCCGCCGATGCGTCCGCGTGCACGGGCGGATTCGAGTCCTTCGAGGGTGCCTTCGCTGATGAGGTCGGCGGTCATCTCGTCCATGGCGGCGATGACGTGGAACAGGAACCGTCCGGCGGGGGTGGTGGTGTCGATGCCTTGTTTCAGCACGACCAGATCGATACCGCGCGCTCATCGAGTTGCGCGGCGAGTTCGGTCATGTGCCGTACCGATCGGAACGGGCGCGAGAGTCGGGTGATGACCAGTTCGTCGCCGCGGCGCAGATGGTCGAAGCATTTGTCCCACTCGGGGCGTCGCGCCAGCTTCCCGGACGCCTTGTCCACCCAGATCCGTTCACATCCTGCGGCGGTGAGTGCGTCGATCTGGGAGTCGTCTTTCTGCCTGCGCGTGGAGACCCGCGCGTATCCGAACCGAGCCATGCCCGGGACTATCCCATAAAGTGCCGACCCGTCCGGTTTCGTCTCATAGATTTCGCACACGAGTTCTGACCCGATTCGGGGTCTCGGCGAGCTGCGGGTTCGCGAACATGAAGCCGTGGGCCGGATGTGGGACAGAAACGAACGTTTCCGACCCACTCCGATCACCGGCAAGGCACTACGCCATATCCGCCCGATTTTCGGCGGATGCTACGGCTACCCCGTTACTTTCGTCTGGCGGTGAGTCGGCCTTCGAAGGTGATGTCGAAGGCATTCAGCGCGGCTTTCCACCGGGTGACCCAGCGTTTCTGTCCGGCGCCGGTGGGGTCGAGGCTCATGATCGCCATGTAGACGCATTTCAGGGCCGCTTGCTCGTTGGGGAAGTGCCCGCGGGCGCGGACGGCGCGGCGGATGCGGCGTTGACCGATTCGATCGCGTTGGTCGAGCACACCACCCGCCGGATCTCGGTGTCGAAGGCGAGGAACGGCACGAACTCCGACCAGGAGTTCTCCCAGAGTTTCACGATCGCCGGATACTTACCGCCCCATGCCTCGGTGAACTCGCAGAATCGTTCCAACGCGGCCGACTCTGTGGGTGCGGTGTATATCGGTTTGAGCGCTTTGGCAATCGCGTCCCAGTGCTGCCGGGCCGCGTATCAACGAAGCCCGCAGCAGATGCACCACACACGTCTGGACGACAGCCGCCGGCCAGACCTGCCCGATGGCGTCCGGGAGTCCTTTGAGGCCGTCGCAGACGAGCATGCACACGTCCTCGACACCCCGGTTACGCAGCTCGGTGAGGATCTGCAGCCAGAATTTCGCGCCCTCACCGCCGTCACCGGCCCACAAGCCGAGGATGTCGCGGGTGCCCTCCACTGTCACCGCCAACGCGACATAGATCGGCCGGTTGCGACCTTGCCGTCGCGGATCTTGGCTCTGGCGCAGTCTTCGTGACGATCTCAGGGCTTGGCGTGTTGTCGTTGGAATCTTCCGCTTGGTAATGATGTCGGGCGTGTTCGGGTGATCTTGTTCAGAAGTTGTTGCCGCACTTGGCTGATCTGGCGGTAGAAGCAGTCGACAGCGAAGGAGATGGTCTGGTTCTCCGGGCCGTGGTTGCCGCGCCGACTGCCCGGTGCCCAGGATGTGAGTCGTTCTCGGCGCGTGTGCATTCCCGCTATCAGCGAACACTGGCCGACGCTGCTATCGCCGGCCAAGTGGTGACCGTTCAACTGGTGGTTCGGCGGTTCTTCTGCCCGAACAGCGATTGTTCGGCGAAGACCTTTGCTGAACAGGTTGCCGGTTTGACGGTGAAATGGTCTCGGCGAACGAGCCGGTTGACGTCGATGCTCGTCACGATCGGGTTGGCGATGGCCGGTCGTGCCGGTGCCCGGCTGGCGGGCCGATTGGGGCTACCAGCCAGCCGGGACACGTTGATCCGACTGGTCCGCCGGTTGCCGGACCCGCCGAACAGCCCGGTCGTGATCTTGGGTGTCGATGATTTCGCTGTCCGCCGCGGCCACCGTTATGGGACAGTCTTGATCGATCTCGACACACGCAGACCGATCGACCTGATCGACGGCCGTGACGGTGACGCCCTGGCCGCATGGCTGCGCGCCAGGCCCCTGCCGCAGATCATCTGCCGGGACCGAGCCGGCGGCTATGCCGAAGGCGCCCGGCAAGGCGCTCCGGCCGCGCTGCAGGTCGCCGACCGGTTCCATCTCTGGCAGAACCTCGGCCAAGCCGTGGAGAAGGACCTTTCCGCGATCCGCCGAGACCTTGCCGCGGCCCTGGCCGCCGAAGCTGCCGCCGCGCCCTCCGGCCAAACGCCTGCCGTCGTCGACTATCGCGAACTGAAGGTCGTCAGACGCTTCCGACATCAACACGCCGCAGTTCACCGACTGCTGCAGCAGGGACTGAGCAAGTCCGCGATCGGTCGCGAGCTGGGCCTGCACCCAGCAACAGTGCGCAAATTCGCAGGCGCCGAAACTGTCGATCCGCTGATCGCCAAGAACCAACAACGCTCGTCCATCCTGGACGGCTACCACGAGCACCTGCATCGACGTTGGAACGACGGGATCCGCAACGGCGCCCAACTCACCCGCGAGATCGCCGAGCTCGGATATCCCGGCACCGAACAGCAAGTTCAACGCTATCTACGACGATTCCGCACCAGAACCGGCCACATGCCGGTCCCAGCGCCGCGACCGCCGTCGGTCCGCGACATGACCCGGTGGATCATGACCGATCCGGTCAACCTCACCGCCGACGACACCACCAGCCTGCACCGACTCGGCAAACGCAGCAAAGATCTGCGCCGGTTGGCGAACCATGTCGAGGACTTCGCGATCATGATGACGCAGCTTGAGGGGCACCGCCTCGAAGAATGGATCAATATCGTCGAGAAGGACTCACTGACCGCGATCGCCTCATTTGCCCGCAACCTCCGCCGCGATATCGACGCCGTCCGCAACGGCCTGACCCTGCCTCACAGTTCCGGCCCGGTCGAAGGCCACATCAACCGCATCAAAATGATCAAACGCCAAATGTTTGGCCGGGCCAACCTGGACCTACTCCGCAAACGCACCCTGCTACAGAACTGATCACGAAGACTGCGCCAGAGCCCGGATCTTCACGTGGATGGCATCCAGGAAGATCACCGGATACACCGAGTCCAGCGGCCTGTTCTGCCACTCGGACACCCCGTCGATCACCGTGTCGGTAATGGTGGAAATCGTCTGCTCGGATACCTCGGCGCCATAAACCTCCCGCAGATGCGCCGAGATCTCCCCATGAGTCAAGCCCTTCGCCGACAGCGACAGCACCATGTTCTCGACCCCGTTGAGCCGGCGCTGGCGCTTGCGCACGATCTGCGGCTCGAAACTCGCCTCCCGATCCCGCGGGACCTCGATATCGACCGGCCCGACGTCGGTGATCACGGTCTTGGAGCGGGTCCCGTTACGAGAGTCGCCGGTTCCACGCCCGGCGGGATCGCCGTGGTCATAGCCGAGATGGTCGGTGATCTCACCCTCGAGCGCAGACTCGACCACCATCCTGGTCAGCTGCGCCAGCAGCCCGCCTTCGCCACTGAGCTGCAGCCCGCTGGCGCGGGCCTGCTCCACCAGCTTGCCCACCAGTTCGGCGAGATATTGTCAAATCCTGTGTATCGGTAGGTTTCAGGCGACCTCCGTTCCGGTGGTTTCGGCTGCGTCGGTTGACGACGGCGGGGTGATGTCGG
>NZ_JBEXLL010000153.1:0-5638 GCF_040609955.1 Nocardia sp. NPDC004568 | reverse complement strand
TTCCTGGCTCGTCGCCGCGGTCCTCGCCGCGATCGGCACCTCACTCACCTGGCGACGGCTGCGCCCGGCCGGCCGGTCCCGTTTCGTCTCACCGCCATCCCGTCGCGTACTGCAGGATCAGCGCGGACACCGCCAGCGTCACCGCGAGGATGCCGCCGAACAGCAGCGGACGCGGTCCGGCCGCGCGCAGCCGTCGCCAGGTGAGTGAGGTGCCGATCGCGGCGAGGACCGCGGCGACGAGCCAGGAACTGAGACCGGTGAGCCGGTCGGTCCAGTCGGCCGGCAGCACCCCGAGTCCGGCGACGATCGACGCCGCCACGAACAGTACGACGAACGGCGGAACGCTGCGCCACAGAGCAGCGCGCGGTGCCTGCGGCGCGGCGCGGCGGGCGGACAGGTGCAGGCCGAGGCACAGCGGGACGATCATCAGGCTGCGGACCAATTTCACGATCACCGCGAAACTCGCTGCCGCCGGGCCGAAGGCGATACCCGCCGCCAGCACCGAGGAGGTGTCGTTGACCGCGGTACCCGCCCACAGGCCGAATGCCCGCTCCGACATACCGAGCAGCCGGCCGAGCGGCGGATAGACCAGCACGGCGGTGATATTGAAGACGAAGATGGTGGCCAGTGCGTAGGCGACCCGTTCGCGATCCGGTTTCAGGACCGCGGTGGCGGCGGCGATGGCGGACGCGCCGCAGATGGCCGATCCGGCCGCGATCAGGACCGCCGATTCGCGGTGCAACGCCAGCAGCCGACCCACCACGACGGCGGTCACCGCCGTCGCGGCCAGTGTGCCCAGCAGCACCACCGCGGTTTCCCGGCCGACCGTGAGCACCGCGTCCAAGGGCAGGCCCAGGCCCAGCAGGACGATCGCGACACCCAGCAGATGCTGCCGTGCCCAGGCCAGCCCGGGTTCGAACCGGTCCGACCGTGCGGCCCGGCCACCCAGGATCGCCCCGCAGGTCAGCGCCAGTACCGGAGCTCCCGCGAGTGGGACGGCGACGGCCAGGGCCGTGGCCACGGTCGCGAGAGCGGCCGCCACCGTCAGGCCCGGGAGTCTGCGATACATCTCGTTCACCCCTGTGACCTTGGCGAACAGCGGCGCACGCCGGTAGCCGCCGATTCCGGAGGACCTCATAAGAAATACTGATGACCGCCGTTCCATAATCGAGGATGTGACCCTGCCGCCCACCACCCCCGACCTCGCGGTGCTCGACCTGCTGGTCTCCGTGGCGGATACCGGCAGCCTCGGTGCCGCGGCCCGGCGGCACGGAATGACCCAGCCCGCCGCGAGTATGCGGATCAGCGCGCTCGAGCGTCGGCTGCGGTTGCGTCTGCTGGACCGGGGGCCCACCGGTTCCCGCCTCACCGAACCCGGCCGCGCGGTGGTCGATCAGGCGCGCACGGTGCTCGCCGCGGCCCGGACGTTCAACGAGACCGTCGCCGCGCTGCATTCCGCCGATACTCCCCGGTTGCGCATCGCGGCCTCCAAGACGATCGCCGATCACCGGATGCCGCAGTGGCTCGCCGATCTGCGGGGTATCCGCCCGGATATCGCGGTGGCGCTGGAGGTCGACAACACGGCCCAGGTGGAGGCCATGGTGCGCGGGGGCGCGGCCGATATCGGGTTCGTCGAGGGTCCGCACCCCCCGGCCGGTCTCGGTGGCCGGGTACTCGGCGCGGACGAACTGCTCGTAGTGGTGGGCCCCACGCATCCGTGGGCCGCGCGCACCCATCCGGTGAGCCTGCGTGAACTGGCGGCGACCCCACTGCTGTGGCGCGAATCCGGGTCCGGGACCAGGGAGACGGTGCAGGAGATACTGCGCGCGTACGGCCCACCGGCGCCACCCGCCGCCGAACTCGGCTCGGCGGTCGCCATCGTCGCCGCCGCGCGGAGCGGGATGGCGCCGGCGGTCCTCAGCACGCTCGTCGCCGCGCCGGAACTGGCCGCCGGTGCGCTGCACCGGGTCGCGCTGGCCGATTCGATAGTGCTGACCAGGCAATTCCGTGCCGTCTGGCGGCACGGAAACCCGCCGGCGGACGCGGCGGAACTTCTCGTGCGGTGCGCCACCGCACCGTGAGCCGGCCCATATCGGGGACACAGATGGCATGCTGTCCCGTATGGCCGCTATTCGCCTCGATATCTCCGACTCCGTCGCCACCATCACGCTCGATCGCCCGGACGCACTGAACGCCTTCACCACAGCGATGGGCTATGAGCTGATCGAGGCATTCGACACCTGCGACCGTGACGACGCGGTGCGCGCCGTGGTGCTCACCGGCGCCGGACGCGCCTTCTGCGCCGGTGCCGATCTGTCCGCCGGGGCGGAGACCTTCGTCGCTCCGGAGGGCGCGCCGACCGAGGACTTCCGCGACGGCGGAGGCGAACTCGTGCTGCGGATGTTCGAATCCCGTAAGCCCGTCATCGCCGCGATCAACGGGCCCGCCGTCGGCGTGGGCATCACCATGACGCTGGCCGCGGATTTCCGGCTGGCGGCCGACAACGCCCGGATCGGGTTCGTGTTCAACCGGCGCGGTATCGTCCCGGAATCCTGTTCCAGCTGGTTCCTGCCGCGCCTGGTCTCCATGCAGAAGGCGCTGGACTGGGTGTACTCGGGTCGCCTGGTCGACGCGGCGGAGGCCTACGAGGCCGGACTGTTCTACGGGCTGTACGCGGCGGAGAGCCTGCTGGACGAGGCGTATGCGCTGGCGCGCCGGATCACCGAGCATTCCGCACCGGTCTCGGTGGCGCTGTCGCGGCAGATGCTGTGGCGTGGGCTGGGCGCGGATCATCCGATGATCGCGCACCGGGTCGAGTCGCGCGGTATCCACAGCCGGGGTGCCAGCGCCGACGCCAAGGAAGGCGTGGTTTCGTTCCTGGAGAAGCGGCCCGCTCGGTATCCCGACAGTGTGGCGCGCGATCTGCCGGATATCTTCGGCGACGATCTGCCGGTGCCGCCGTTCCGGCGCTGACGGAATCCCTGCCGGGAGTGTACTTTCGGTGACAGATACCTTGGCAAGGGTGAGTTCGCAAAAGTGCGCGCGGGGGTCGGCGCGGGTCTAGGATCTGTGGCACAACGAGTTTCGGAGGTGCTGCATGCCGGACGACGTCCTGGCGCCCAACATCGAGCTTTTCTCCCGCAACGGTTTCGCCGGTCCGAACACGACCATTGTGCGCGCCCAGTACCGGCCCCGTTTCCTGCACGCCCGTGGCGAATACGTGCCGCGGCGCTTCCACACCTGGGATCTACCCGCCGGTGTGTTCGCCGAACCCAAGGCCCTACCGGTGCCGATTCTCGAGGGTGACGGCATCGGCTTCGAACTGAACCGGCGCTCGGCCGCGATGTCCTTCGGTTATGTCAATGTCCGCTCCGACGAACTGCACTACATCGTGTCCGGGCGAGGCGAACTAGACACCGAGGTGGGCACCCTGGAGGTGCGGGCCGGGGATATCGTCCTGATCCCCCGCGCCGTCACCTATCGGTGGGGTGAGATCGCCGAGGAGATCACCGAGTTCATCGTGGTCACCGCGAGCGAACTCCATCTGGACCCAGAAGGTGCCCCCGGCACCTTCAATCCCGACCTGCACCTGGACCGGCCCACCCCGCACGGACGCCCCGGGCTACCGGTCGAGGACGAATACGAGGTGGTCGTCCGCACCGGCGATACCTTCACCTCGTATTTCTACGATGTCGATCCCATTCCGTGCCTCGATGTGGTCGGTGCCCCGCTCGTCGTCCGGTTCAACCTCGAACATGTGCAGGGTCTCGGCGTCGCGGAGGGCGGCCTCGCCCCGGCCCGGCTCATGAGCAGTACCTCGGGCAACGATTTCGTCTTCGGCACCGGTAGCCGGCGCAGTACCCGCCCGCCGGTCCATCACAACGCCGATTTCGACGAGGTCATCTGCTACGCCATGGGCCCGTCGGCGTGGGGCTCGGTCGATACGCCCGGGACCGTCACCTGGACCCCCAAGGGTCTGCTGCATCAGGGGCCCGAAGAGGATGTGCAGCCCGGGTACCGCGCATTCCTCATCGAGACCAGATCGGACCTGGCCATGACCCCGGCCGGCCGCGATATCGCGCATCTGATGGAAACCGATCAGTATGGTGTCCATCCGGCCGAGGGGCAGACGGCCGCGGCCGCCCGCTGAGCACGGTGTTCCGGCCGGTTCGATGAAGGAGCCGGCCGGTTCAGCCGATCCAGCCAGCGCACCAGGGCCTCGGTTCCGTCCCGGAATCCGGCGGAGCGGGGCCGGTTGAGAAAACCGTGCCGCGTGCCGGGAACGATCACATGCTCGGTCTCGATCCCGGCCTCGGCGAGTTCTCCGACGAAGGTCGTACTCGACGCGCTCAACGAGTCGTAGGCGGCGTCGAGCAGCAGCACCGGTGGCAGTCCGGTCAGGTCGGCCCCGCCCGGGAAGATCTCCGGGTCGCGTAGCAGCTCTTCCGAACCCACATAGTTGAGATTCATCCGCCGGATGACCTGTGGGGTGAAGGTACCGAGGCGACGGCGTCCGCGCAGCCGGGCGCGTACCGGTTCCGGGAGCCGGGGGAGTTCGGCATGCAGGGTGGCATAGGCCAGGACCAGCCCGGCGGGTCCCGGTCCACTCGAGTCGCGCAGCCGCAGTGCGGCGGAGGCGGCGAGGCAGGCGCCCGCGCTCGCGCCCCCGAGGACGGTCGAAGGCTCTTCGTCCAGTAGATCGGAAAGCGCGGTGAGGACATCGTCGAGCGGTGCCGGATACCGGTTGTCCGACGGCCGGTACTTCGGTGGACCCCAGGCCTGGAAACGGGGAATCAGCGCGTAGTCGACCGTGCGTACCCGGCGTCCGGTCGCGGCGATCCGCAGGGCCACCGCGTGTGATTCGAGTTGGTCGAGCCCGCCCGAGACGAACGCGCCTCCGTGCAGCCACAGCAGCGCCGGAACCGCCGGATCCGGGGTGGCCGGCAGGTATTCGCGGATCGGCACGCGGCCGCGAAGGCCGGGAAGGTAGCCGTCACGGATCTGCGGGTCGCTCATCCACTGTCCTCGTTCCGAGTTCGTGCCCCTCGGGGGTCGCGCGCCGGGGTCGGAGTGCGCACCGCCGGTCCGCTGCGCGCCGGACGGTCCCGGCGATGGTATCGCCGAGACCCGCGGCCCCCGCGGCCGCCCGGTCCGGTGGCCGCGGGGAGCCGGTCAGCTCTTTCCGAATGCCTCCGCGCGGATGAGGTCCAGCATGCCGGGAGTGTCGGTGGTGGTGACCACACCGACGACGGTTCGCAGAAGGTCATCGGTTTCGGCGAGTCGCAGCAGGCAGGCCGCCAGGTCGGTCCGGGCGGTGAACCGGCCCTCCGCCCGCTCCGCGGCGATCGTGTAGTCGGTACGGTGCGGCAGGTCGAAGAGTCCGCTCGGCCGGACGATCGTCCAGTCGAGATCGGATGCCCTGAGCAGCGCTTCCATCGCGCGCATATCGGCGTAGAGGGTTTTGCCCAGGACGCCGGTGATGAATGGTTGCAGTACCCGGTTGAACAGGAACCCGGCGTCCGCGTACGGGTGGGGATCGACCGCGCTAGACGAGTAAGTCCGAAGTCCCGTCGATGCCCGGACATGGGCGGAGGGCGTCTATGACCAGTGTGTGACCAATGATCTCGACGCCCTCCTG
>NZ_JBEXLL010000152.1:0-5656 GCF_040609955.1 Nocardia sp. NPDC004568 | reverse complement strand
CATCGGTCACTACCTCGTCACCCACGCTGGGATTGTCAAACACGCTGCGGGGCAGCGCAAGCTGTCACCAAAACTCATTCTGAACTGATCTCTTAGCGTGTAGTAAATCACACAGCTGAAAGACGATGTCTCATGGAACAAACTCATTCCGATCCCCCCGTGCCCGGCGGGAATTCCGCTCTCGAGGATCTCGCCCGGGAACGCGCCCGCCTGGTGTTCCGGCTCGGCGCGGTGGTCCTCGTCCTGTTCTTCCCCCTGCCCGTGCTGGGCGGTTTCACCCCCGTCCTGGACACGGTGGTGGCCGGCGGCGTGACGGTCGCCTGGCTCTACGCCTTCTTCCAGTTCGCCGTGGCCATTGTGGTGGCCCGCTACTACATGACCCGCGCCGCCGAGCTAGAGGCCCGCGTCGCCCAGGAAGGCACTCGCGCATGAACATCGTCTCCGCCTCGCTGTTCGCGGCCCTGGTCGTGGTGACCCTGGTGATCACCGCCTGGGCCGCGCGGCAGAACAAATCCGCCGCCGACCACTACGTCGCCGGTGGTGCGCTCACCGGCCGGCAGAACGGTGTCGCCATCGCCGGAGATTTCATTTCCGCCGCCTCGTTCCTCGGGGTCACCGGAGCCATCGCGCTCACCGGGTTCAACGGTTTCTATCTCGCGGTGTTCGTCCCGGTCGCGTTCGTCCTGGCGCTGCTGCTCATCGCCGAACCGCTGCGCAATCTCGGCCGCTTCACGCTGGCCGATGTCCTGGCCACCCGGTTCCCGGGCAAGGACGTCCGGTCGCTGATGGCGGTCAGTACCGTGGTGATCAGCGTGGTCTACCTGGTCTCGCAGCTGGTGGGCGCGGCGCTGCTGGTATCGCTGCTGTTCGACCTCGACTACGCGGTCGCGGTGCTGATCATCGGCGCACTCACCACCGCCTACACCCTGGTCGGCGGCATGCTGGCCACCAGCTGGATCCAGATCATCAAAACGGGCCTGCTGCTCGTGTGCGCGGTGGTGCTGTTCGTCCTGGTACTGGTGCGCTTCGATTTCAACCCGTTCGGGCCGTTCAGTACCGCGCTCGCCGAATTCGGGCAGCAGTTCGTCGCCCCCCGGCGTTCCGGTGACGCGGCGTCCTTCGACCAGTTGTCGCAGACGGTCGGGCTGGTGCTCGGCGTTCTCGGCCTCCCGCACGTGATGATCCGATTCCTCACGGTGCCGAATGCGCAGCAGGCCCGTACCTCGGCCTACACCTCCATCTGGATCTTCTTCGGGTTCTATCTGATGATCCCGGTGCTCGGGTACGGCGCCGCCGTGCTGGTCGGGCCCGAGGCCATCGCCGCGGAGAACAAGGGCGGGAATCTCGCGGTCGCGCAGCTCGCCGAAACCCTCGGCGGCGGCATTCTGCTCGCGTTCGTCGCCGCGGTCGCGTTCGTGACCATCCTGGCCGCCCTGTCGGGCCTGGTCATCGCGACCTCCGGTGCCATCGCCCACGATCTGTACGGCCAGGTGCTGCGCGACGGCGCAGTATCGCCCACCGCTCAGCATCGCGCGGCCCGGATCGCCACCGTCGCCACCTGCCTGGTCGGCGTCGCCATCGCCTTTGCCGCGCAACGCCAGAATGTGGCGTTCCTGGCCTCGCTCGGTATGTCGATCGCCGCCTGCGCCAACCTCCCGGCGCTGCTGCTCACCCTGTACTGGCGCCGGATGACCGCGCGGGCCGTGATCTCGGGCATCGTGACCGGCCTGGTGCTCTCCATCGCGGTGATCGTGCTCAGTCCCGCCGTACAGGGCGCGGATTCGGTGCTGCCGTTCTCCAATCCGGCACTGGCGGTGGCGCCGATCTCCTTCCTCGTGTCCATCCTGGTGGCGCTCGTGACCGCACCGAAGGATGCTGAAGCCGCGGCCGCCGCCACCGAGTTCCGCGCGTTGCGCATCCGCGCACTGACCGGTCGTACGGCCGAACCGCCCGCGCGGGAAACCGTGTCGTCCTGACCACGGTTCGTCGATGCCGGCCACATCGTGATGAGGGGTGGCCGGCATCGACATGCCGAGTGAGTGTTCATCTACTCGACGGCTCCAGCGGAGTCGCATCGGCCGGCAACGCGTCACGCGTACCGTCGGCCGCGGACGCGCCCCACCGCGTCCGCAACGGTCTCCCGACCGCCAGCGGCGCGGTCTCCCTGCCTTTCAGCAGCGCGACCAGGCTGATCAGCATGAGCGCCGCGGCGTAGAACCCGACCGGCACCACACTGCCGGTGCCGATCACGATCCGGTTCGCGACCATCGGCGCGATACCGCCGCCGACCACTGCCCCGACCTGGTATCCGATACCCACACCGCTGTAGCGCTGCGTCACCGGGAACTGTTCGGCGAACATGGTGAACATCGGCCCGTACACGAACCCGGTCAAGGTGAAGCCGATACAGATCACCGCGATACAGGCCGCGAACGAGCCGTGGGCGGTGACCCAGAACAGCACCGGGGCGAACACCGCGGCGGAGGCCATACCGAAGCCGATCACCGTTTTGCGGCCCAGCCGGTCGGACAGATGGCTGCCGAGGACCACCGTCGCGGCGTGGCAGGCGAGGGCCGCGGTGATTCCCCAGACCGCCTGCGCACGGGAGAAGCCCCGGCCCGGGTCGGGTTCGGTCAGGAAGGACAACATGAAGGTGAACAGCAGGAACGCGTAGCAGTTCTGGCCGATGTTCACGCCGGCGGCGCGGAGTACTCCGCGCCAATCCTGGCGGAGCACCGCCAGACCACGCGGCGCGGGCCGCTCCGCATGAGAACCCGCGCCGGCGAAATCCGGTGTCTCGGAGATACGCGTCCGCGTCCAGATACCGATGATCAGGACGACGCCGCCCACCAGGAAGGGAATACGCCAGCCCCACGCGATCACCTGGTCCATCGGGAGCAGCAGCACGAGCGCGAAGGCGGTATTCGCCAGGATCGCGCCGACCGGCGAGCCGAGCGTGACGAAACATCCGTAGAGCCCGCGGCGAGACGCGGGGGCATGCTCGGCGGATGGTGCCGACCCCGGAGGCGATCGCCAGTTTCATGGGGCGCTCACGTGTTTTCGCGGGCGCGGGTGCGGGTGAATTCAGATCTGTCACAGCCGTCTCCTCATCAGTTCCGCGACCCGCCGGCAGGGCGTGTCGAGAGACCTCCGGTGGCGGCTCGGCCGGTGTGCCGCGGGAGGTTGTCGTACCTGTGTAGTTGTCCGGTCGCATCGAGCACCTGCGCGAAAGCCGCGATGCGTTGTGCCCGGTACGCGTCCAGCGCGGCGGGCTCGATATCGTAGAAACCGCCGCCGTCGGTGTTGCCGCGGCGTCCGGCGGCCATGTTCTGCTCGACCATGGGCGCAGGCCCGAAGCGCTCGCCGAGTTCGGCGCGCAGATAGTTGGAAGCGTGGAACAGCGTGTCGCATCCACCCCAGTCGATGAACTCGAGCAGTCCGAGCACGGCGAACCGTGACCCGAAGCCGATCCGGACGGCACGGTCGATCTCCGCGGCACCGGCCACGCCCTCCTCGACCATCCGGGCGGCTTCGTTCATGACCAGTGCCTGGAGTCGCGGGACGATGTAGCCCGGCGACGCGGCACAGACCACCGGCGTCTTGCCGACCGCTGACAACAGGTCGCAGGTCGCCTCGACCACCGCGGGTGCGGTCGCGGCACTCGGGCTCACCTCCACCAGCGGCATCAGGTCGGCGGGGTTCAGCCAGTGCGCGTTGAGCAGCCGTTCCGGCCGTGCGACGAATTCGGCGAGGTGACTCACGAGGAAGCTCGAGGTGGTCGATGCGATGGGTGTCTCCGCGCCGACCGCTGATTCGATCCAGGACAGGGTCGCCTTTTTGATCTCGAGTACCTCCGGCACCGCTTCGAAGACGAGGCCGGCCTCGGCCGTGGCCTCGGCCGCGAGGTCCCGGCCGACTATCCGGATCCGGTCGAGCACCCCGGGGAGGTCGGCCTCGGTCAGCAGCCCGAGCCGCACCTTGCGCTCGAGCGACAACCGGATCTCGGCCCGGGCTGCCCCGAGATACGCCTCGGTGGCGTCGCCGCGGTCTCTGAGATCGACGACGGTCACCTCGACCTTCCCGAAACCGAGGGCTGCCGCGATTCCCTGCCCCATGCGGCCGGCGCCGGCCACCGCGACCGGTGCGGTCACCGCGAGAACCCCTCGTGCAGAATCTTTTTCAACCCGTCACGATCCAGCTCGTCGAGGCCCAGGGCGGCCAGTGTCCGGCCGCCGCTGTCCGGTGTCCGGCCGGTGATCGCGCCGGCGATCGCCAGGAGGCCGCTCGCGACCGGCGTCGGTACCCCGGCCCAGCGGCCGACCGAGGTCAGCAGCGCGAGTCCGATCTCGACATCCTCGGTCATGTATCGGTGGGTGCGCAGGTCGATGTTCTCCCGCCAGTCGCCGCTGTCGGTGAGCTTCTCGTGCGCGGCGTTGCCGTACATCCATTCGTCGCCGTCCGGTGTGTAGTGGTCCGCGAGCGGGAAGTGCGGTGCGGCGTATCCCAGCGCGGTGCGGATGGCGATGCGTTCGGCGTCGAGGGCGGTGGTGACGCGGCGGATGGCGTCCTGGGTGCCCTCATTGTGGATGTCCCAGGTCGTGAAGTGTTGCAGCGGCCCGGCGTTCATGAGGATCAGCGGCGGGTGGATGATCGGGCCCGCGTTCATCAACGCCCCGCTCAGCGCGTCCTCGACGGGCTCGACCGGGTAGATCTCCGCCAGCACCGCCAGCGCCCGCTCGCTGTCGTGCGCGGGGAGGACACCGGTGGGCAGCCGCGTGGCGTATCCGCTCACGACGACGCGGCGGTCACCGTGCTTACGCGCGAGGTAGGGGAGGGTTCCGGTCTCGGCGAAGGCGACCTCGGCCGGATTACCGGCGGCCGCCACCGCCCGTGCGAAAATCACCGAGCCGAAGCTGCCCGGCGGCAGGTACACCACCTGCCCGTCGGTCAGGTGCGGCGCTATTCGTTCGGCGAGGTCCGGGTGGGAGAAGGCGGGGATCGGTACGAGGATGATCTCCGCGCCGGCCACGGCACGGCCGAGATCGGCTTCGACGGTGATGCCACCCGCGGAACCGATCGGCAGCCCACGAGGCCCGCGATGGTCGTCGATCCGGATCTCTCCCGCGTCGAGCAGCGGCGCGAAAGCATTGTGATCACGCCGCCACCAGACGATGTCGTGTCCTTTCTCGCTCATATCGGCCACTGCCGCATATGCGCCGTGTCCGCCGCCGATAACCGTGATTCTCATTCCGATAACCTCCTCGATCGCGGGCCGGGGTAATAGGCCGCCGAGATGTGAAATCGAACGTTAAAGATGCGTTCGCCGACTTTTCCGGGCATGTTGAGAAATGCAGATCGAAGGCCACCTGGTGAAGGATTCTCACGTGCCGGATGACATTGATTTCCGAATCGTTCACGCGCTGCAGTCCGCGCCGCGCGCTCCGTGGGGCGCCGTCGGGGAGGTCGCGGGCGTCAGCGCGCCGACGGCCGCGCGCCGCTGGGAACGGTTGGTCGACAGCGGTCTCGCGTGGATCGTCACCTACCCCGGCCCTGCGTATCTCAGTGGGCGTCCGGGAACTCGGTCATGCTCGGGCGAGTCGGCGTGACATGGTCATGATGGTGGCGATATAGACCATGGCCTCGTGGTGGTCGGGCC
>NZ_JBEXLL010000151.1:0-5745 GCF_040609955.1 Nocardia sp. NPDC004568 | reverse complement strand
CCCCGGTCCCGGCCCGCGGGCCGGGACCGGGCGAGCGCGCGCCGGTCGATGGTGACCGGGTGCGTGGGAAGTACGTTGTGGCGGAGATCGATTCGGCGATCGACGCCGGTCCGGACGCCGTAGCGCGGCGACCGGCCCCATGACAAGGCCCCTGGGAGACGAATCCTGTGTCCCAGGGGCCTACCGCTGTCTCCGGAGTCAGAAGGCGCTGCGGCCGCCGTCGACGGTGTAGATACCGCCGGTCACCCAGTTGGCCTCGTCACTGGCCAGGAATACCGCGATCGAGGCCAGATCCTCCGGTGTGCCCAGCCGGCGCAGCGGGAAGCGGGCCGCCGCGTCGGCGTCGAGCGCGGCCTGATCGGCGTCCGGCTCGGCGGCACCGCGTTCGACCCGGGACCGGTACACGAGGGGAGTCGGGATGGTGCCGGGGCAGATCGCGTTCACGCGCACATTGTCCGGCCCGTACGTGACGGCCATCTGTTTGGTCATCGCGATCACACCCCCCTTGGCGGCGGCATAGGGAAAGATCCCGGGTAGACCGATCAGGCCGCCCATACTGGCCTGGTTGATGATCGACCCGGTGCGTCGCTCGATCATATGGGGGAGTGCGTATTTCGAGGTCAGCCATACGCCCTTGAGATTGATCGCGACCACCCGGTCCCATTCCTCCTCGGTGGTGTCGGCGGCGTCGCCGGCGCCGTTGATCCCGGCATTGGCGAACACGATGTCGAGACAACCGAATTCGGCGAGCGTAGCGGCGATCATGCGCCGCGAGTCGGCGTCGGAGGTGACATCGGCGGTCACCGGTAACGCGCGGCCACCGGCCGCGGTGATCTCCGCGGTGACGGTGCCGGCCGCGGCCGGGTCGAGATCGGCGACGGCGACCGCGGCGCCCTCGGCGGCGAAGCGGAGGGCCGAGGCGCGGCCCAGGCCCGAACCCGCGCCGGTGACGAGTGCGATCTTGCCGGCCAGACGTCCGGTCGTGGTCATGGTGATACCTCTCGGGGAGTAGTGATCAGGCGAACAGGGCGGTGAAGCGCCAGTCCAGGACGGAGGCCGGGGCTTCGGCGCCGCGGTGGGCGTAGACGCACGACCGCAGCTCGACGAGGCCGCCGCCCGTCTCCAGCGGTGCGGCCGACTCGACGTGCAGGCAGCTGGTGAGGGTGTCACCTTCCTGCACGGGCCCGGTGTGGTCGCAGGAGTGCCAGCGCAGCACGGTCACCAGGTTCGGCAGCGCGCGGGTCGCCTGGGCCAGGGCCAGGCCGATGGTGTGGCCGCCGTAGACGAGGCGCCCGGCGGCGCCGACGCGTGCGTCGTGATGGGTGGCGGCGACATTGAGGGTCAGCCGGGCCAGTTCGGGTGCGCCGCTGACGACATCACCGCTGGACGTGAACGTGGTGCCGACGAGCGAGGGATCGAAATGCGGCCCGGGTACCTCCCGGCGATAGGCGGCCAGGTCCAGCCCGGCCGGGACGAGCCGTGCGACCGGCTCCTCGGTGCCGATCGCGGAGAGCTCGTCGACATGGACCGGGCGCTGCGGTGACCCGGATCCGGACGGCCGGGCGTCGAGTTCGCGCAACGGGAGCATCGCGCAGCGATGGAAATCGAGCACGGTGGCGCCGTGCTGATCGGTCGTGCGGATCCGCAGCGCGGCCAGCCCGGTGGGCCGGCGCCCGGGTTTGCGCGCGTTCTCTTTCAGGCCCACGACTTCGGTGGTGGTGTAGAGGGTGTCGCCGAGCCGGGGAAACCGGTGGAACCGCAGTCCTCGATAGAACAGATTCGCTTTCACATGGTGGGTGGCGAGGGTGGACTGGCCGATCGCGAGATCGGCGACCAGGCCGGGGTGGGCCACCGGCCCACCCGCCACGGCCGTGGCGAGGTGGCTGTCCAGCGGGAGCCGCAACCGGTCGCCGAGGATGCTCTGGTGTACGGCGGCGAGTCCGTCGGTGAGCGTGATCGCCGGGGCGGTGTCGAAGATCGCGCCGTGCGCGAGTTCGTCGAAATAGGGGCCGCCGACGGAACGTAGGAGGTCAGTGCTCATCCTGGGCTCCGCTCATGGCGAGGGTGCGCCGGGCGGCCACCGCGACCGCTTCGTCCAGCATGCGTCCGTCGAGCCGGGCGGCGCCCGCGCCCCGGGCGGCGGCCGCCGCCAGGGTGCTCAATACGCGCCGCGCGTGCTCGGCCTGCGCCGGGGTGGGGGTGAAGCTGTCCTGCGCGGTGGCGATCTGGGCGGGGTGGACGACCCATTTCCCATCGAAGCCGAGATCGGCGGCCCAGCGGGCGGCCTGGCGGAACTCCGCGTCGTCGGCGATGCCGAGGTGGGGCCCGTCGACGGCCTGTACACCGGCGGCGCGTGCGGCGTGCAGGACCCGGTCCTGCACGAAGAGCCAACGGTCCGGGGGCGCGGTGCGGGACCGGCCGAGCACCGCGCCCAGATCGGCGTAACCGATGATCACGGCGGTGAGGCGCGGGCCGGCGGCGATCTCGTCGATCGCGGCCACCCCGGCCGGTGTCTCGATCAGTGCCTGTACCGGCAGGACCGGCGCGCCGGCGCCGGTGAGCAGGGCGTCCGCGTCGGTCAGCGTGGCCGGGCTCTCGACCTTGGGGATCACGACCGAGGTGAGGGCCTCGCCCAGTGCCGCGCAGGCCCGCAGGTCCGCGGCGAACCATTCGGTACCGGGTCCGTTGACGCGGAGGGATACCGGCCGCGCCCGGCCGTGTGCGCGGACCAGGTCCGATACCAGTGCGCGGGCGGTGTCCTTCTGCGCGGCGACCACGGCGTCCTCGAGGTCGAGGATCACTTCGTCCGCGGTGCCGGCCAGGGCCTTGCGCGCCTTGTGCTCGTCGGATCCCGGGGCGACCAGGGCGGCTCGGCGGCGCAGATGTCTCATGGGCGGTTCCTTCTCGATCGTGCGGTACTGCGGAGTATTCGTCCTCGGGTCTGCGGTGCCGGTCCGGGTGGCAGTTGCCAATCTAACCGAGACCCTGTAAATGCTTATCATGATTGACATTTATTTTCTGCCGGCCGAGTATGGCGGTAGACATCCACGGGCTCGGGCGGGCCCGCGACACGGTGAGGACATCGCGCGTGAGCTATTACCTGAACGACGAAGAAGCGCTCCTGGTGCGGACGGTGCGTGAGTTCATCGATCGGGAGGTGAAACCAGCGGTGCAGGAGGTCGAGCACGCCGACCGGTACCCGGAGAACTGGATCGAGCAGATGAAGCGGATCGGCATCTACGGTCTGGCGGTCCCGGAGGAATACGGGGGCACGCCGGTCTCCATGCCCTGCTACGTCCAGGTGACCGAGGAACTGGCCCGCGGCTGGATGTCGTTGTCCGGGGCGATGGGCGGGCACACCGTGGTGGCCAAACTGATCGGCCTGTTCGGTACCGAGGAACAGAAGCAGCGTTATCTGCCACCCATGGCGACCGGGGAGATCCGTGCGACCATGGCGCTGACCGAGCCGGGCGGCGGTTCCGATCTGCAGGCCATGACCACCACGGCCCGCCGCGACGGCGACGAGCTCGTGATCAACGGCGCCAAGACATGGATCACCAACGCGCGCCGCGCGGGCGTGATCGCGTTGCTGTGCAAAACCGACCCGGCGGCGACGCCGCGGCACCGGGGTATGTCGATCGTGCTCGTCGAGCACGGTCCCGGCCTCACCGTATCCCGCGACCTGCCGAAGCTCGGCTACAAAGGTGTGGAGAGCTGCGAACTGTCCTTCGACGGTTACCGCACGTCCGCGTCGGCGGTCCTGGGCGGGGCACCCGGTAAAGGATTCCCGCAGATGATGAAAGGCCTGGAAACCGGCCGCATCCAGGTGGCTTCCCGGGCACTGGGGGTCGCCGCGGCCGCACTGGAGGATTCACTGGCCTACGCGCAGCAGCGGGAGAGTTTCGGCGAACCCATCTGGAAGCACCAGTCGGTGGGCAACTACCTGGCGGATATGGCGACGAAGCTGACCGCGGCCCGCCAGCTCACCCGCCACGCCGCCGAGATGTACGACCGCGGCGAGCGCTGCGATATGGAGGCCGGTATGGCCAAGCTGTTCGCCTCCGAGGTGGCGATGGAGGTGGCCTTGAACGCGGTCCGCATCCACGGCGGCTACGGATACTCCACCGAATACGATGTCGAGCGTTACTTCCGGGACGCCCCGCTGATGATCGTCGGGGAGGGTACGAACGAGATCCAGCGCAATGTGATCGCCGCCCAACTCGTGGCCCGGGGCGGGCTGTGAGCGTCCGGCTACCGGTCGGAGGGCCGGCCTCGTGAAGATCTTCCAGGGCGTCGACGAGGTGGCGGCCGCGGTCGGCACCCATCTCGGCTACAGCGGCTGGTTCGACCCGGCTCGAAGCGCTGGAGCGTACCGCCAGGGGCGCGAACCTGATCACCCTCTACACCATCGAGATCGAGGGCGCGCCGCGTCCGGCGCTCGTCGCCGAGACCGTCCGCGTGCTGATCGACCCGGAAAGCGAGCTCTCATGACACGTGCGGCACTGGTGGCCCCCGTCCGGACAGCGGTCGGCCGGTTCGGCGGAGCACTGCGGGAAGTACCGGCCGTGACGCTGGCGACGACGGTGGTGAGGGAAACCGTCGCGCGGTCCGGTATCGACCCGGAGCGTATCGACGAGGTGTCGATGGGGCAGTCGTACGCGAATTCGGAAGCTCCGTGCATCGGCCGCTGGGCAGCGCTCGACGCGGGCCTGCCCCTGTCGGTGGCCGGACTACAGACCGATCGCCGGTGCGGGACCGGGTTACAGGCGCTGGTCACCGCGGCGATGATGGTGCAGACCGGTGCCGCGCAGGTCGTGGTGGCCGGTGGCGTGGAATCGATGAGCACCATCGAGCACTACACGACCGGGGCCCGATGGGGGGTGCGATCGGGTGGGTTGCCGCTGTTCGATCGGCTCGACCGAGGGCGCGAGAGGTCACAGCCCGAATGGCGGTTCGGTCCGATCAGCGGCATGGTCGAGACGGCGGAGAACGTCGCGGCGAAATGCGGGATCACCCGTGAGCAGTCCGACATCCTCGCCGCGGAGAGCCATCGCCGTGCCGCTGCCGCCTGGGCGGCGGGACGGTTCGACGCCGAAGTGGTGCCGGTCGAAGTCGTCGACCGCAGAGGGAACGTATCGGTATTCGCCCGGGACGAGGGAATTCGGCCGGACACCACGGCCGAGGCGCTCGGGAAGCTGCGCGTGGTACGTGCCGGCGGAGTCGTCACCGCCGGAAACGCGAGCCAGCAGAACGATGCCGCGGCGGCGGTGCTCGTCGTCGCCGAGGACCGCCTGGACGAGCTGGGACTGGAACCCATGGGTTTCCTGGAGGGCTGGACGGCCGCCGGATGCGACCCGGCGCTCATGGGGCTCGGGCCGGTCGCCGCGGTGGACAAGCTGTTCGCGCGCACCGGCTACGACTTCGCCGACTTCGACCTGGTGGAATTGAACGAAGCGTTCGCGTGTCAGGTGCTGGGTGTGCTGCACGAGTGGGGCTGGGACGACCGGGACAGATTGAATGTCAACGGTTCCGGTATCTCGCTCGGCCACCCCATCGGCGCCACCGGGATTCGCATGCTGACGACAGCACTGCACGAGCTGCGGCGGCGCGGCGGTGGCAGGGCGCTGCTGACCATGTGCATCGGCGGCGGGCAGGGGATGGCGGCCGCGGTGACTTCGGCCTGACCGTGCCGGGGTGGTGGGGGGGGGGGCGCCCCCCCCCCCCCCCGCACGAGAGAGAGAGCGC
>NZ_JBEXLL010000150.1:0-6009 GCF_040609955.1 Nocardia sp. NPDC004568 | reverse complement strand
CCCGGACGATCGATGTGGCACGGGGTGTGCTGGGCACCGAAGCATATGCCGCGGCGGAGAAGCAGGGTATACTGCTGCGTCCGGAATCGCAGGAAGTGCAGCGACTGGCACTGGGTATCCTGCCACTGCCGAAAACGGCGGACGAGCATCCGCCCCGCACCGCCGGACCGTCGCACTGGAGCCGGTTGACGGCGACCGAGCAAGAGGTCGCGATCTTGGCGGCCGCGGGTTGGACGAATGCCGGAATCGCCCTTCGTCGGGGAATCTCCTCCAGAACCGTCGACGCGCAGATCGCCGCAGTCCTCCACAAACTCACGATCACTTCGCGCAAGGACGTCATCGCATTCGTCCCCAACCACCAGATCGACCGGGTCCGCGACGAAGCGGCGAAACGACCTCGTCCAAGCCGTGAGCGTTGAGGGCCTCCGCGGCACAGGGTGGCAGCTCCGATCCGGCCGGGGATTGCTCACTCGCGTCATCAGGCGGGCGATGGCGTCGGCCACCTGGCCAGGCTGCTCGAGTATTACCGAGTGGCCGGCGCCCTCGACTATCACAAGGTCGGAGTGCTCGACGGCCGCGGCTATCGCGACCGAATACGACGGTGGCGTGATCACATCGCCGGAGCCGCACAGCACCAGCGTGGGGATTCGCGAAAGAACCGCGAGCGCGTCGGTCCGGTCGTAGACAATGAAGTCGCTCAGGAAGCTCGCCATCGTGACGATCGGCGTCTCGTTGCGCATCGCGTTGGCCAGCGCCAGCACCTGCGGGCTGACCTGGCGATCGCCGAACTCGGCGGTACGTATGACAGGGGCGAAAAGTTTGCACGTCATGATTTTTGCCCGGTGCATCACGCCGGGGGCGCAGCGAACGGACGCTTGGAACGCGGAAACGACCGGGCTACGCAGGAGCTGACCGACGCCTCCGTCGGCGAGCCCGCTCGCGGCGGTCGCCAGGAGCGCGACGCCCACGATGCGAGTGCCGATCTCGTGAGACTGCCGTGCAGCGTAGGTCAGCACGGTCATGCCGCCCATCGAGTGGCCGACGAGGACGACCGGTTCGGTGGGAGCAACCGCGTCGAGAACATCCTGCAGATCGCGGCCGAGCTGCTCGAGATTATAGGTCGTCCGGGAAGCCGTGGCGGAGTCGCCGTGTCCGCGATGGTCGTAGCAGATTACGCGGGCGTCCGGAAATCGGTGCAGCAGCGCATCGCGGACGTAGGTCCAGGACTCGGTGCGCAGGCAATGACCGTGCAGGAGGACGACGGTACGAACGGCATTACGCGGCCCGTACTCACGGACCGCCAGGGCGACGCCGTCTCTGGTCGAGACCGTGGCGCGCCGTTCCACCACGGCGCGGATGATGGCGCAGGTCGACACACTCGGCTCCGGTTCGCGGTCGGAAATGTGTTGAACTCTCCTCCTTGTCTGCCACCGGCACCGAGCTTCGAGAGCAACGTTCATTACCAAGGCAGGGCCGATCATCACGTGGTCATCTCCGTGCTGTGGGCCGGGCCCGGCCGCACGCCCGGATGGTCCGGTGATGCGACCGTCGACTCACCACCCCGCCGCGCTCGTCTTCGTGGACGACGGCCGCGGCGAGCGCGAACAGGATCTCGTGCAGGAACATCGGTGACATGGATGTGTTCGTCATATGCCCCTGCAAGGTAAGCACCTTGCGCACCGCGGCGCGGCGGCATTCCTGGATCAGATCCACAAACGCCGGTGGGAGCAGTCCACTCGATGATGTTTCGTGGAACACGGTGGCCGGCTCGTGGCCGAGTGGCCTGGCGGCAGCCCGCAAGGCGTCGTCTCCTGCGTCGCGATCGTGGACCAGGTCATCGCGCAAGTGCCCATAGGCAAGAGGTAGCAGTGCAATCATCCGGGAAACCTGTTCTGCACCGATGAACATCGACTTGTGAGTTCCTGAGCCGGTGGCATTCGCGTCGCCTGCCGGTGCAGGCGACCCCATTGTCGTTCTACCGACGGCGTTGTCGAGGGCTGGGCTCAGGTTGACAGCGTTGTCACCGTACTCACCATGCGTGTGCGGTGACTCGAGTCAGTTTCATCGAATACGTACCGGGCACGCATCGGCAGATACCTATCATGGCTGCGCAATCGCCTACCTACGGTGGTGCGATCGACGACTGCAGGCCGGACCCGGCTCCCTGTGTCGACAAGTGTGGTTGGGAACGCCTCTCCACGATCGGCGAGCATGGGATCGCCGGTATCCGCTGATCGACTCCGAACAGGGGCCGACGGCGCCCAGCCCGGCGTCGACCACTGCGCCCATGGTGTCGTCGTAGTAGGGGAAGTGAACCGTCACGGATTTGGGACCGCCTACGGCACCGCTGTGCGTGATGCCCTGGTCGAGGCGCCGCAGGTCGCCGTGGTCGACGACAGCATCGGCAGGGTGATCATCGACGGGCCGGGTCCGTGTTTCTGCGCGGGCGGCGACCTCGACGAGTTCGGGCACGCCCCGGATCACGCGACGGCCCATTTCGTCCGGACCCGTGGTGGCGCGGCTGGCGCATCGCATACGGGTCGACGTGCACGGGCAGTGCGTCGGCGCGGGTATCGAGGTACCCGCCTTCGCACATCGGATCGTCGCCGCTCCCGGCACCGTGTTCCGGCTCCCCGAGGTGGGCATGGGCCCGATTCCCGGGGCGGGTGGCACAGTCAGCGTCCCCCGCCGTATCGGCCGCCGGCGGGCGTTGCACCTGTTCGTGACCGGCGCGGAGGTGGATGCCCGGCGCGCACTCGAGTGGGGGCCCGTAGACGAGGTCGCCGACCACGCGTAGTTCTTGTCGACGGATTCCGCGTCTGCGCGGGCTCTCGACCGCGTTCCCATGAAGCGCTTTATGTCATGATAAATTAGCGCTATCGTGACGTGGGAAACACCTTGGACCAGCGAACGACAGCAGGTAGGAGCGGTCGGTGGCGAGTATCGGATTGAGCGCATACGGCATGACGGCGGCCACACTCGTCGAACTCGCCGTGTCCGCAGACGCGCTCGGATTCGATGCGCTGTGGATCGGCGAGCATCTGCTGCGGCCGGTCACGCAGACAGGCGAGCACCCCTCGACCGGCACGACCCAGCACCACAAGGGCCCGCTCATCGACACCGATACGGAGTTGACCGATCCCCTGGTCGTGCACGCCGCCGTCGCGGCGCGCACCGAGCGGATCAAGATGGGCACCTCGGTCTATCTCGCACCACTGCGCCATCCCCTGCACACAGCGCGCAGCACCATCACGGTCCAGGAACTCAGCGGCGGACGGCTGCTGCTCGGCGTCGGGGTCGGCTGGCAGCAGGAGGAGTTCGCCGCCTTCGACGTACCGTTCCGCACACGGGTCTCCCGCACCGAGGAGTGCGTCGAGATCCTGCGAGCCGCCTGGTCGGGCGCCGAGTTCGCGCACAGCGGCAAGCACTTCCGCTTCGACGCGGTGCAGGTGCATCCACGCCAGGTGGAGATCCCCGTGATCATGGGCGGAAACGCGCCCCTGGCGCTGGCCAGGGCCGCACGCCTCGGTGACGGCTGGTTCACCTCGGGCACCCCGGACTTCGCCGAAGCGCGGCGCTTGGTTGCCGAGATCCACGAGCAGCGTGAGGTACAGCGACGCACGGGCCCGTTCACGACGTATGTGCGCGCACCGAAGGCGGACGTGGCCGAATTGCGGCGCTACGAGGATGGCGGCTTGACCGATCTGGTGCTGTGGGCCGATAACGTCTGGCGCGGGCGCACGCTCGAGGAGCGACGCGACAATCTCGCCGCGTTCGCGGCGGACGCCGGTCTCACGCCGGTGGCCGTGTCGCGAGGCGGTGCGCTAGCGTGATGGAATTCGTTCGCGAACATCCGATTACACCACGAGATCGGGGGTGACACCGTGGGCAAGGTGAAGGTGCGCGCGACCGAGGGACAGCCCGCACGCAACGGCGCGACGGGCACGGGCCGTGGCACCGTGAACGAACGCGGGGCGGGCCCCAACGGCGGTGAGGTGTCGCTGCTGCGACCACTCAAGGCCGCCGAGTCGGTCGCGCGCACCATTGTCGGCGAGATCCAGGACCAGCAGTTGCCGCCCGGGTCGAGCCTGCCCTCTGAAGCGGCGATGCTGGAGAAGTACAGAGTGAGCAGGGAGTCGCTGCGAGAAGGTCTGCGTCTGCTCGAGGTGCAGGGCATGATCACCATCCGCCGCGGACCCGGCGGCGGGCCGATCGTCGGGTCGGTGGATGCCGCGCACCTCGGCCGGGTCTCGGCCCTGTTCTACAACATGGACGGCGCCAGCTACGAAGAATTGCTGGACGCCTGGGTGTGGGCCGAGGCCGAGCTGGCCGAGCGAGCCGCGCGCTATCCGGACGCGAAGATCAGGGCCGCGCGCATGAAGCCGTTCCAGCACGAGCACGACGACACCCCGGAGGGGTTGGGCAGCTACTTGGAGCGGCACGCGGGATTCCATCACGTCGTCGCGAGCTTGGCGGGCAATCGTGTCCTGGCATTGAGCCTGCAGACCTACGGCCAGATCGTGGCCCACCACGTGGCGGTCCTGGCCGATCCACGACAGCTACGCGACATCCTCGTCGACGACCATCTGCAGATCGCCGAAGCGATCACGCTCGGCCGTCCACGGCAGGCGCGCGAGCTCATGACAAGCCATCTGCGTGGCGTCGTCGAGTATTGCCGTGCACGCCTGACGGTCCCGCTCGATTCACCGGTGGAGTGGTTGTAGCCTGATCCGTCGACCTCGAGAGCCGGTAGCGCCTCCGCGCTGCCGGCTTTTTCGGGCTGGTCAACACCAGTTTCCCGCTATCAAACCCGACCAGAGCAAACTGAGTGCAACTCCACCGTATTGCTCATGATAAATTTGGCGCGATTGCTTGACTTCCGAGTTCATCATGAGCAATATGGTGATCAGGCGAGAGCGAGTGACACCAGTCACAACCATCCGCCAGGTCGATACCCTCACACGACCCCAGAGGGACACCTCCACCGCATGAGTAGCTACCCGGACGATCCGGCGTAGCCGATACACCCATGCCGATTGAGCGCAGGAGGCGCATATGAAGCGGTTGGAAGGCAAGGTCGCTTTCATCACCGGAGCTGCCCGCGGCCAGGGCCGCACCCACGCGGTGCGGCTGGCACAGGACGGCGCCGACATCGTCGCGGTCGACCTGTGCAAGCAGCAGTCGACCCTGGACTACTCGCAGGGCACTCCCGAAGACCTCGCCGAAACCGTCGCACTGGTCGAAAATGAAGGTAGCCGCATCATTGCCCGCGCTGCCGATGTTCGCGACCTCGCCACCCTGCAGGAGGTCGCCGACGAGGCGCTGACCGAGTTCGGCCGGATCGACATCCTGGTGTCGAACGCAGGCATCTCGAACCAAGGGCAGGTCGTCGGTCTCACCGATCAGCAGTGGACCGACATCATCGACACCAACCTGATCGGCGCCTGGCACGCCTGCCGCGCAGTACTGCCGTCGATGATCGAACGCGGCGAGGGCGGCTCGATCGTCTTCGTCAGCTCCACCGTCGGCCTGCGCGGCGCGCCGGGGCAGTCGCACTACGCCGCCTCCAAGCACGGCATCCAGGGCCTGATGCTCTCGCTGGCCAACGAGGTGGGCCCGCACAACATCCGCGTGAATTCGGTGAACCCGGGCGCGGTGAACACCCCGATGGCCATCAACGAGAGCCTGCTGCGGATGTTCCTTCCGCATCTGGAGAATCCCACCCCCGAAGACGCCGCCGAACTGTTCGCGGAGCTGACCCTGCTGCCCATCCCCTGGGTCGAACCCGAGGACGTCAGCAATGCCGTGGCCTGGCTGGTCTCCGACGAAGCCCGCTTCATCCACGGCGTGGCGATCCCGGTCGACGGCGGTCAGCTCGCCCGGTCCTAGACCGGTATCGGCCCACGCGGCCCAGAGGAGTCTCAATGAAGTTGTCAAGCCGTGAGCGCGACCGGCGGAGCGGGGGTGAATACCCGATCGTCGCGAAGCAACGCCCACAACACCGAGACC
>NZ_JBEXLL010000149.1:0-6188 GCF_040609955.1 Nocardia sp. NPDC004568 | reverse complement strand
AGGGCGAGAACATTCCGGAACCGGGCATCCCGGAATCGTTCAAGGTTCTGCTCAAGGAACTCCAGTCCCTGTGCCTCAATGTCGAGGTGCTGTCGTCGGACGGCGCCGCGATCGAGATGCGCGACGGGGACGACGAGGATCTCGAGCGGGCGGCGGCCAACCTGGGCATCAACCTGTCCAGGAACGAAGCGGCCACCGTCGACGATCTGGCGAACTAGGGCGTTGGCCGGGTGCCGTGACGAATTACGGCTCGGTACCCGGCCACCGCGTTCGAATCCAATAGAGAACTTTTGCTCGTATTCGACCCGCACAGGGGAAAGGAAGTTACGTGCTAGACGTCAACTTCTTCGATGAACTCCGGATCGGCCTGGCCACCGCCGACGACATCCGCCAGTGGTCCTACGGCGAGGTGAAGAAACCGGAGACCATCAACTACCGCACGCTCAAGCCGGAGAAGGACGGCTTGTTCTGCGAGAAAATCTTCGGTCCCACCCGGGACTGGGAGTGCTACTGCGGTAAGTACAAGCGCGTCCGCTTCAAGGGCATCATCTGTGAGCGCTGCGGCGTCGAGGTGACCCGTGCGAAGGTGCGCCGTGAGCGGATGGGCCATATCGAGCTGGCCGCCCCGGTCACCCACATCTGGTACTTCAAGGGTGTGCCGAGCCGCCTCGGCTACCTGCTCGACCTGGCGCCGAAGGATCTGGAAAAGATCATCTACTTCGCCGCCTACGTCATCACCGCCGTCGACGACGAGATGCGGCACAACGAGCTGTCGACTCTCGAGGCCGAGATGGAGGTCGAGAAGAAGACCGTCGCCGATCAGCGTGACGCCGACCTCGAGGCCCGGGCCCAGAAGCTCGAGGCCGATCTGGCCGAGCTCGAGGCCGAGGGCGCGAAGTCCGATGTGCGCCGCAAGGTCAAGGACGGCGGCGAGCGCGAGATGAAGCAGCTCCGCGACCGTGCCCAGCGTGAGCTGGACCGGCTCGAGGAGATCTGGAACACCTTCACCAAGCTGGCCCCCAAGCAGCTGATCGTGGACGAGGTGCTCTACCGCGAGCTGCAGGATCGATACGGCGAATACTTCACCGGCGCGATGGGCGCGGAGTCCATCCAGAAGCTGATGGAGAACTTCGATATCGAGGCCGAGGCCGAGAATCTGCGCGAGACCATCCGCAGCGGTAAGGGCCAGAAGAAGCTGCGCGCGCTCAAGCGGCTCAAGGTCGTCGCGGCGTTCCAGACCAACGGCAACTCGCCGATGGGCATGGTGCTCGACGCCGTTCCGGTGATCCCGCCGGAGCTGCGGCCGATGGTCCAGCTCGACGGTGGCCGCTTCGCCACCTCCGACCTGAACGACCTCTACCGGCGCGTCATCAACCGCAACAACCGCCTCAAGCGACTGATCGACCTCGGTGCCCCCGAGATCATCGTCAACAACGAGAAGCGGATGCTGCAGGAGTCCGTAGACGCGCTCTTCGACAACGGTCGTCGCGGCCGGCCGGTCACCGGTCCGGGTAACCGCCCGCTGAAGTCCCTGAGCGATCTGCTCAAGGGTAAGCAGGGTCGTTTCCGGCAGAACCTGCTCGGTAAGCGTGTCGACTACTCCGGCCGTTCGGTCATCGTCGTCGGTCCGCAGCTGAAACTGCACCAGTGCGGTCTGCCCAAGCTGATGGCGCTGGAGCTGTTCAAGCCGTTCGTGATGAAGCGGCTGGTCGACCTGAACCACGCGCAGAACATCAAATCCGCCAAGCGGATGGTCGAACGGCAGCGGCCGCAGGTGTGGGACGTCCTCGAAGAGGTCATCGCCGAGCACCCGGTGCTGCTGAACCGTGCGCCCACCCTGCACCGCCTCGGTATCCAGGCCTTCGAGCCGCAGCTGGTCGAGGGTAAGGCCATCCAGCTGCACCCGCTGGTCTGTGAGGCGTTCAACGCGGACTTCGACGGTGACCAGATGGCCGTACACCTGCCGCTGTCGGCGGAGGCGCAGGCCGAGGCCCGCATCCTGATGCTGTCCTCGAACAACATCCTGTCCCCGGCGTCGGGTCGCCCGCTGGCCATGCCGCGTCTGGACATGGTGACGGGTCTGTACTACCTGACCCGGCTCGACGAAGGCGCCAAGGGCGAGTACCGGCCCGCGACGGCCGAGGGTCCGGAGCAGGGCGTGTACTCCTCGCCGGCCGAAGCGCAGATGGCGGTGGACCGCGGTGAGCTCACCGTGCGGTCGACCATCAAGGTGCGGCTGACCGATCAGCGTCCGCCCAAGGACGTCGAGGCGGAACTGTTCCCGGAGGGCTGGCGGCGCGGCGACGCGTGGACCACCCAGACCACCCTGGGCCGGGTGCTGTTCAACGAACTGCTCCCGGGTGACTACGCGTTCATCAACGAGCCGATGCCGAAGAAGCGGCAGGCGACGATCATCAACGATCTCGCCGAGCGCTACCCGATGATCGTGGTCGCGCAGACCGTCGACAAGCTCAAGGACGCCGGCTTCTACTGGGCCACGCGTTCGGGTGTCACCGTCTCCATGTCGGACGTGCTCGTTCCGCCGGAGAAGGCCGAGATCATGGAGCGCTACGAGGCGCAGTCCGATCAGATCGAGAAGAAGTACCAGCGTGGTGCGCTCGATCACCAGGAGCGCAACAATGCCCTGGTGAAGATCTGGCAGGAAGCGACCGAAGAGGTCGGTCGGGCGCTGCGCGCGCACTACCCGGCCGACAACCCGATCATCACGATCGTCGATTCGGGCGCCACGGGTAACTTCACCCAGACCCGTACCCTCGCGGGTATGAAGGGCCTGGTGACGAACCCGAAGGGTGAGTTCATCCCGCGGCCGATCAAGTCCTCCTTCCGTGAGGGCCTGACGGTGCTGGAGTACTTCATCAACACCCACGGTGCTCGTAAGGGTCTGGCCGACACCGCGCTGCGTACCGCCGACTCGGGCTACCTGACCCGTCGTCTGGTGGACGTCTCGCAGGACGTGATCGTGCGCGAGCACGACTGCGGCACCGAACGCGGTATCACCGTGCACATCGCGGAGAAGCAGGGCGGGGTGGGTGATGCGCCAGCCGTGCTCATCCGGGACCCGCACGTGGAGACCTCGGCCTACGCCCGCACCCTGGCCGCCGACGCGCTCGACGATAGCGGCAACGTCGTGGTCACCAAGGGCGCGGACCTGGGCGATCCCGCGATCGAGGCGCTGCTGGACGCCGGTATCACCGAGGTGAAGGTCCGCTCCGTGCTGACCTGCACCACCGGCACCGGAGTCTGCGCGACCTGCTACGGCCGCTCGATGGCCACCGGCAAGCTCGTCGATATCGGTGAGGCCGTCGGTATCGTCGCCGCGCAGTCCATCGGTGAGCCCGGTACCCAGCTGACCATGCGTACCTTCCACCAGGGTGGTGTCGCGGGTGACGACATCACCGGCGGTCTGCCTCGTGTGCAGGAGCTCTTCGAAGCTCGTGTGCCCAAGGGCAAGGCGCCGATCGCGGAGGTCTCGGGCCGGGTGCGGCTGGAGGACGACGACCGCTTCTACAAGATCACCATCATTCCCGACGACGGCGGGGACGATGTGGTCTACGACAAGCTGTCCAAGCGTCAGCGGCTGCGCGTGTTCAAGCACGACGACGGCACCGAGCGGCTGCTCTCCGACGGCGACCACGTCGAGGTCGGCCAGCAGTTGCTGGAAGGTGCGGCGGATCCGCACGAGGTGCTGCGCGTGATGGGCCCCCGGCAGGTCCAGATCCACCTGGTCCACGAGGTCCAGGAGGTCTACCGGAGCCAGGGTGTGTCCATCCACGACAAGCACATCGAGGTCATCGTCCGCCAGATGCTGCGCCGGGTGACGATCATCGATTCGGGCGCCACCGAGTTCCTGCCCGGTTCGCTCACCGAGCGTTCGGAGTTCGAGGCGTCCAACCGCCGCGTCGTCGCCGAGGGCAACGAGCCCGCGGCCGGTCGTCCGGTGCTGATGGGTATCACCAAGGCGTCGCTGGCCACCGATTCGTGGCTGTCGGCGGCGTCCTTCCAGGAGACCACCCGAGTCCTGACGGACGCGGCGATCAACTGCCGCTCCGACCGGCTCATCGGCCTCAAGGAGAACGTGATCATCGGTAAGCTGATCCCGGCCGGTACCGGCATCAACCGGTACCGCAACATCCAGGTCCAGCCGACCGAGGAAGCGCGTGCCGCGGCGTACGCGGTGCCGTCCTACGACGACACCTACTACAGCCCGGAGGGCTTCGGCGCCACCACCGGTGCCGCGGTCCCGCTGGATGATTACGGTTTCAGCGACTACCGGTAATCGGTAGGTAGCAACAGCAGCCGGCCCTCGCATCTCTCCAGGTGCGGGGGCCGGCTACTTTTCGTGTACCGTGGGGCAGCGCCTTCGCCCGGAATCGGATCCGTCGCATTACGAATCGCATCCGGCCGATAGCAGAAGCGGTTTGGAGTAGTGGCGTGTACGGGCGCTTCGCCGAAACGATGAGCAAACTTGCTCTGCGGTTGTCCGACGATATCCGCGGGTACTCGGCGGGGGATTCCGAGCGGATCCGGAATCTCACGAGCCGCCCGATCGGCGACTTGCTGCGTCTGACCGGACGGGCCGAAGAAGAAGGTAGTGCGGTAGTCGACCGAGCGACCGCGAATTCCGGTGCGGCGCGACCGCACGGCCTCCCGGCATTCGCTGACCTGCCTCGGGCGGAACATGTCCAATTGCATACCGGTTCGTGGCGGAGTGCTCTCGGCGCCGACCCGGACACTCGGGCCGATGCGCTGCTGGAGGCGGAACGAATTCACGACAACAAGGTCGCCGTCACCCGATATCAGCTCCGCAGATTCGGGCTGTCAGAGGATCTCGAGCAGCCGGTGCTACCCGGTACACCAGAATTCGATCGGATGATGGAGAAGGCGGACTCCGACTTGTTCGTGTTCGTGGTGCGGCACGACGGTGTCCCCGTGATAGTTCCCGAACGTGTAAAGTCCGTGCGCTTCAACCACGCCGGACTGATCCTGAACGCCGGGGACACTGTACCCGCTGCCGGGGAGATACGAATTCAGGGTCGCGCAGGCAGTTACATCGTGCCGGATATGAACAATAGGTCGGGCGCGTTCGAACCGCCGCCTGGCACTCTTTCGGCGTCGGCCGTTCCAGTGATGGAGCGCTACGGACTGTATCCACAGCAGGTGACAGCGCATGACCCCGGGACATTTACGAATTCGACCTACACCCGGTGACGGCTTGCGGGGCAGCGCGGAGGGATTCCGCCCGCTGTCTGCCGCGCGTTCCGAGCGCGGAGAATCGCCGCCGTCTCAGCGCGAGTGGAACGCGGGCACCTGACCGCTGACTGCCACGCCTGTCGGTCAGCTGTCGGAGAGGCTTTTCTGCAGGCCGTCCAGCAGCGCGGCCAGACCGAATTCGAAGCTGCTGTCGGGTGCCGCGTTGTATCCGGTGCCGGACGCCGCCTCGATCCGGTCGCGTAGGCGGGGCAACTTCCGGGCGATCTCGGTGGCGGCGGTCGTGGTTTCGCGTAGCCGCGCTTCAAGATCCCCGCCCGCGTGGGCCAGTCGGCGGGCGATGGAGACATTGGCGGCGGCTCCCACCGTGTTGCCCAGAACGAACATGAATACCGCGGCCGCGGCCCGGTCGGCCTGGCCGGTGGTGAAACCGGCCCCGTCGTAGACGGCGAGTACGTGCTCGTCGTATCGCGATTTGTTCTCCCCGTACAGCAGATACGCCGATTGCGCCTGGACCAGCCACGGGTGCCGGCTCATCATCGCGTACATCCCGCCGGCCAAGGTCTCGGCGGCGGTCCGCCAGTCCATGGTGCCGAGATCGGGTAGGTCGATCTCCGCCCAGACCCGGTCGGTGGCGAGGCGTACGAGATTGTCCTTGTTCTGGACGTGCCAGTACATCGCGGTGGGGGCCGAATCGAGGCGTTTGCCGAGGCTGCGCATATTGAGCCCGTCCAGCCCTTCCTCGTCGAGGAGTTCGATGGCCGTATCGACGATCTGTTCGCGGGTGAGGGTGTCGCGGGGCATGGGGACAACTCTAGGGCGCCGAGCGCGTCGGTCTTGCACTTAGTTCAAATTGCCACTTGAGCTAGACGAGTAAGTCCGAAGTCCCGTCGATGCCCGGACATGGGCGGAGGGCGTCTATGACCAGTGTGTGACCAATGATCTCGACGCCCTCCTGA